>JALYVR010000754.1 GCA_030853145.1 Chloroflexota bacterium
CAGGCCGCTACCGGCATAAGCACCCGTGGCGATGAGTACCGTGGCGGGTCGCTGGGCCAGCAGCATTCGGGGTGTCACCTCTACTCCCAGGTGGATCTCCACGCCTAGTTGCTCCAGTTGCGCCTGCAAATAAGCGCTAATCAGTTGTAGCTCACCGCGCCCTGGTCCTCTGGCGGCCAGGGCCACCGTCCCGCCCAGGGTCTGCTCGCGATCGTACAGGGCCACGCGTCGCCCTCGCAGCGCCGCTGTGCGCGCCGCCTCCATCCCGGCCGGCCCACCGCCGACGACCACCAGGGATGGGGCCGCCCCAGCCGGTGAAAGCCACTGAGGTATGGGGATGATCGGCTGCGTTGCCGGCACATCGGGGTTCACGTTGCACCCCAGAGGCACGTTCATAACGCCGCGCACCTGGCAGCCCTGGTTGCAGGCGATGCAGGGGCGTACCTCGCCTGCCTGTCCCTCCTGAGAGAGCCGGGGTAGTGCTGGATCGGCGATCAGCGCGCGTATCATTTCTACTCCGTCCGCCTGCTCCTGCGCGAGGATCTGCTCGGCCTGGGCGGCGTTCATGACGCGCCCGGCGGCGAACACAGGGATGGTGAGCGCCGCTTTGATCGTGGCCGACAGGTGCGCCGCGTACGCTGGCGGGGTGTGCATGGAGGCGTGGAAAGGGAACATGTGCGTGCTGAAGATGCTGCCCATGGCGATCGTCATATAGTCAATGCATCCCGTCTCAGCGAGCAAGCGGGCGATCTCCAGACCCTGCTCAGGCGTGATGCCGGCCCAGGGAGCCAGCTCATCGCCGCACAGGCGCACTCCCAGGATGCGCTCGCCTCCCAGCGACTGGCGGACGGCCTCGATGGTTTCCTGCACGAAGCGCAGTCTGTTTGTGAGCGTTCCACCATACTGGTCGCCGCGCTGGTTCGTGAGCGGCGAGAGGAACTGTCGCAACAGCGAGCGATCCGCGATTTGTAGCTCAACGCCATCCGCGTTGGCTTCCACGGCGTAGGCTGCCACCGAGGCGAAGCCATCGCTGACAGCATGAATATCGCCTGCTTCCATGGCTTTGGGCACCTCGCGCGAGGCCACGTCGGGAACGGCGGAGGGCGCCCATAGTTCTTGCTGGTTGTGATCACTGCTTGATTGTTGACCGTTGTGGTTAAGCTGGACGATGGCCAGCGTCTCGTGCTCATGGATGCGCTTGACCACTGTCGTGATGGCGGCCGTGGTGCCGGGCAGGTAGCCAAGCACGGCATACTCATAGGGGAGGTCCGAGGGGTGGACGATATGCTCCTCCAGCACAATTATGCCTGCGCCGCCTGCGGCGCGCGCCGCGTAGTAGTCGGCATGCTGTTCGCTTAATTGATTATGGCGGGCATAGTTTGTCGTATGGCTCCCAAAGATGATGCGGTTGCGCGCTTCACACGGCCCGATGGTTAATGGCTGGAAGAGTTTCTGTTGCATAAGGATATTGTAATGCAAATTTGACATAATCTCAAGCTCCCGTAGGGCTATGACTTCAGTTTCCCCTGGCCTGCGTCGCCTGAGATATGGTTCCCATAGTCAGGGCTACCCTCAAATTAAATTCGGCACCATCCTGAATCTATGTATTTCTACGTGTATGTTTTGCAATATTTTGAATCTATGTATTTCTACGTGTATGTTTTACAGTACTCTATGCTGAATACATGAATGAAGTCTTTCCCACGGGAAGTGACTTCTCTCGTTTCGATGTGGTGGGGCAGTGGATGTGGCATATTTTACGCAGAATGTGTAGATATCCCTCATGTACCTGACCATAAACAGCGCATTTTTCATGTTTATGTGGGACTTTTCTACCTTCTCTTCGTTCTCCTTGATGCTGCATTTCTGTCTCTCCCTCGTAGTTGCTACTCTCTATCTTCTGCTGCACTTCTAGCTGCCGCGGGGAAGAAGTAGGACCGTTTTTAGAAAGGACTGTAGCACCATATGAACTCTGAGACTCATGATGACAATGCGCGTGAAGCCGCAACACAGAAGCTATTCGAGTCGTTTACCACTATGCGATCGCGCCGGGGCGTGCTCAAAGGAGCGGTTGCGGGTGTTGGTGGGCTGGCCCTGGGTGCTAGCGTTATACCGGCGTATGCCTCTACACTTAGCAAAACCAGGCCGATGGGGGGCGACTTCCCGAATGATGTCGTTGCCATCCTGACCGTCGCGCGCACGGCCGAGCAGTTAGCTGTCACCTTCTATAGCAATGGGATCGCCAATGCCAGCGCCCTGGGCATCCAGGGAGATAACCTGGCCTATCTCAAGGCCGCGCTTATCGAGGAGCAGATCCACCAGCAATTCTTCACCGCTCATGGTGGACAATCGCTGGCCGACACCTTTAGCTTCCCGCAGGGCGCCAAGACCTTTGAAGACCTCGGCACGTTTATTGCGACCCAGCAGCAGCTCGAAGGAGTGTTCGACTCCGCGTTCCTGTCTGCTATCAGGGAGTTTGCGGACATGGGGCACTCGGACCTCGCGCAGATTGCCGGGCAGATTGCCTGTATCGAGTCGGAACATCGCGCGTTAGGGCGAGCTATCGGAGGCCTTGTGCCCGCCGATAACTGGGCCTACGCGCCTGTGCTGATCGCGCAAGTAGCGGACGCGCCCGC
Organism: Chloroflexota bacterium; assembly: GCA_030853145.1. GTDB lineage: Bacteria > Chloroflexota > Ktedonobacteria > Ktedonobacterales > Ktedonobacteraceae > JALYTT01. The sequence goes on from JALYVR010000754.1 coordinate 2,637, forward strand.
CCTGGTGCAGCAGGCGGGCTATCTTAGTCCGGTTACTGGCAATACCTATCACTATGTTGAAGTGAGTACCGATGGCGGCGGCGTTGAGCAGCGCGTTCCCTTTGCGGCCAGCAGTACGACGACGGGACGCGGTTAGGCTGGTGGGGTATTGAGTGAAAACGGTACCCCGCTCGAAGGT
>JALYVR010000755.1 GCA_030853145.1 Chloroflexota bacterium
CTCTTATTATGCGTTATACCGTTTATGCGTTACCACAGCAGGATATCGTCGCTGCCTGGAAGAGGGATCTCTTCCGGCGCGGCCTCTCCTACTGTAGGAGGGCGCCGCCACTCGCAGCGCACCTCGCCTGCGCGGAGCAATGTGCGTATGACCGCATTGTAATCGTGGGTCGTGAATTGTCCAAAGTGGGCCAGGAGCAACTGCTGGCGCAGATCGGGCCAGCGGCGGACGTTCCTGCTGCGCCCAAGGTGGAGCGCGCGCTGGTGCAGATTCTCCAACGCTTCGGCCAGGTGCTCCTGCTGCTGGGTCACGAACCAGGCCTCCCCCAGCACTCCCTGGTGGCTACGCTCATATAGGCGGCGGCGATAGAGACAAATCGCGTCGTTCATGCTGGCCAGACTGTCCTGGCGACGCGTGGCAAAGACGAGCGAGTAGGGTGCCGTCTCGACGACGGCGGGGCGCACCTGTATAGGAATGGGGATGCGCTGCACCGCCAGAAACTGGCGCCTGATCGAGCCTATCAGGAGATCAATGATGCCATCAACCGCCTGGGCCAGCGCCGGGGCATCCTGATCTTTAGGCAACAGCGCCTTCCAGCGATCGCTACGCAGCAAGGCGACCAGCGCGGAGGTAGCCTCCGGGGTATTCCGTGTCGCCAGGAGCCGGGCCTCAACCTGTTTGTGCGGGATGAGCAGGCACAGCTCGGTGGGGGCCATGCGCTGGTAGAGCAGGTTCAGGTCGTCGTAAGTGAACAGGGTCTGCCCGAAGGGGTTAAGCAAGAAGATCGCCGGCGCCTGGTCGAGGGCCTGCAACGTCAGCGAGCCAGCTTCCAACCAGCTTGCACGCACAACGCCACCCTCCCTGGAGATGGCCAACCCCTCTTGCGGCACCCTGGCATCTTTGCGCCTGCTGCTGCCCGCCTCCAGCACGATACCATACAGCGTGATCGGTCGGCCCTCCTGCGCGAGTGTTTGTCCCAGTTCGGTGAGTGGGCGCAGCGCAGCAGGAACGAGCGGCGCCTCCTTCTTGCGACCCTTTTTAGCGACACCCTGCATTTCAGCAGATGGGGCCACCGCATCAGTGTCGCTCTGCGCCTTTGCCCCGCTGCCCAGCGCATCAACCCAGTAACACCGCCGGTAGAGAGGACTGGCGGTCAACGAGCGGCAATAGCTGGCCACGTAATCATGCAACAGCCAGTCGCGCAGGGAGGACAGAATAACCGGCTCCGTGAGACGCCGCGCGCGCCCATGTCCCCCAGGTGCTGGCGGTGTTTGCCCATTATCAAGATCGGCCCACAGGTTCTGCATAGTGGGACCATTATATCACAGCTTTTTTGCCTTTTTTCGGTTTATTGACATATGCATGTCAATAGGCTATGCTTTATAGCGGTACTTTAAAGTAGAAAAACAGTCATAACGCTTCCAGCAAGCGCATTATCTCTGGTAGCTTAGTTCAGCTTTGAGCAAAGAAGGAGCTACCCAGCTCTTCTTTTTATGAGACCTGAAACTACCGTACATCCTCTAGAAAAAGGAGCATCGTATGCCCGATAGCATCATGTATCCCACCGATCACATGTCTAGCACCTCGCGCAGCCTCTGTTCTCTCCTGGATGATCAATGGAAGCAACATACGGCCCTGTTTATGAACAACGCGGATTCCTACCACGCCCTGTTGCAGGCAGTCGCCAGGGTGATCCCCAACGCGGGTGGCCGGGTGCAGGAGTTGAGTAGCCGTTTAGAGAACTATCACCAGCAATACTACAACTGTTACCAGGCGCTGCGCACGTTGGCCGAACAGATTGATGCCGCAGCTCAGGGGATGCGAGCCACCGATGCCGAGAGCGCGAGCGGCTTTGAGCGGATGTCTTTATAGGGAACGCAGCAGGATATCCTCATCAAGAGAAAGGATTCTTGATCCTATGAGCCTGATAGGTGATGTAGAGCATGGCTTTTCTGCAGTGATCAATGGCGTGGAGCAAGTGGGTAAGGATGTGGAGTCTCTGGTCGGTCACGCCATGGGTGACCTGGCGTCACTGGGGATTGGCAGTTTTGGCGATATGGCAGCCTTTGTGCGCTGGCTTCTCGAACTGGGGGAGGACCCAGTGTCTGTGATCGCAGCCCTGGCAGCGCGAGCGGCAAGCCTGGGAGGGGATGTGGGGCCGGTGCTGAGCGAAGTGGCAGCCGGGGTGTTGAGCCAGGGCTTACAGGGCTTTTGCACGAAAGTGCTCACGCAGGCAGTCGCTCCGATTATCGGGACCCTCACCGCGCAAATCACGCGCGGAGATCAGGTGGCGGCGGTGCATCAGACGACCCTGAATACCATGCACAGCCGGCTGACGGCGTTGACGACGGGAACGACCGGTGTGGGGGCCTGGCAGGGAGCCAGTCCCGACGCGATGCTGGTGTCCTTTGGAGAAATCTCGCCATTTCTCAGCCAGTTGGGTGACCAGATCGAGCACAATGGACAGCAGGCGAGCCTCAACCAGACCTTCATCCAGATATTGGAGGGCATAGGCGTGCTGGCGGCAGGCATGGTGGTGCTCGATGTCCTGTTGCTGATCGTCGAGGGCGTGATAGCGCTATTCGGTCTGCTCACAGGTCCGGGGGATATCCTGATTGTAGGTGGCGAAGCGCTGCTGGATGCAGGGATGGTTGCCGCCGAAATAGAGATTCTGTTGACGCTGCTTGGTGCTGATGCCCTGATCTGGTTGCTTGGTACGCTGCTGATTTACGTGATAAGTCATCCATGGAATCTATCCACTACTACCGGTACGTCTACTACCACAAAAAACACCGTAGGTGGAGTTACAG
>JALYVR010000756.1 GCA_030853145.1 Chloroflexota bacterium
GGTGTGAACGTGAGCAACCTCAACTGGACCTACTGGGCGCTGAACGGCGAGGATAGCTTTGCCTTACTGAACAGCAACTACAACGGGTTGGCCAATCCGACCAAAGAGTACAGCTACCTGTGTTTCGCGGAGACCGGGCCGCTGGCTATTCCTCAGGGTAGCGGTTCAGGTCAGTGCGGTTCCACTGGTGGGCTCCCTGCTCCACAATAACGTGGTCTGAGATGACCGGCTGAATCGCCATTGTTATGCGAAATGGGGCCACGAACATCGAGCTTCGTGGCCCCATTGTGTATTGCTTCAGTGCGGCCTGGCCTGCGAGAGAGGGTGTTGTGTGCGAGAAGGGCGCCTGGGCAGTGCCTTGCATGTCTCTCGCAGCACCAGGCTGGTTGGCAGTTGAATACGCGGAGCCTCCTCGACTGCTGCCTGTCGCCCGTTCTCATGAGGGTTCTGACGAGCGGCATGCGCCTGCTCGATTAATTGGAGCAGCAATTCGATGGCGCGCTGGCCCATGTCGGAAAAGGGCTGCCGCACGGTGGTCAACGCGGGACGCATGTGCGCCGAGGAAGGATTGTCGTCAAAGCCGACCAGCGAGATATCTCTGGGTATGCGTAAACCGAACTCTTCAGCGGCTGCCATGACACCATACGCCATGAGATCGCTGCCGGCAAAAACTGCGCTTGGCCGCTCAGCCCTGGGACGCGCGAAGAAAGCTCTGGCGCAACTGAGGCCACCGGTCGGCATAAAATCGCCTTCCTGGACGAGCGTTGGGTCCAGCGGCACACCTGCCTCTTGCAAGGCATCTTGATATCCCTGATAGCGATCGCGCGAGACTTTATACTTCAGCGGGCCTTGAATAGAAGCGATGCGCCTGTGTCCAAGTCCAATGAGATAACGTGTCGCTTCGTAGGCCCCTGTGCGATTATCCGCGCCAACCCACGGGATGCCTGGCAACGGGGGATTCTGGTCGTCGATGAGAACGACAGGGAAGCCATGCTGCTGAAGTTCCAGCAAATGCTGCGCCGACTGGCCGGGAAAAACTGCCAGCAGGCCCGCCGTCAGCCGGGTCGCCAGAATGCGATCGATCACCCGGCCACAGTCCCGGTCGTGGTTGGAGGTACTGATGCTGTAGAGGACGATTTCATAGGACGTTTTGTCAACAATTTCAGCCACCTTCAGCATCAGTTCGGAGACCAGCGGCCAGGTCAAGGCTGGGACCAGGACGCTGATTAAACGACTGCGTCCCGCCGCCAGTCCGGCCGCGGTGATGCTGGGGATGTAGCCGCGTTCCTCCACAATACGCAGAATGCGTTGGCGTGTGAGCGGATCTACATCCGGTTTGTTGTTCAAAACGCGCGAAACCGTCCCGGTGGAGACATGTGCCAGGCGTGCAATGTCCTGTATTCTGACCTTTTCAGTCATAGAGATCCTTCCAGCTCCACTTTATTTTATGATACTTTTTCTTTGCATACGCTAGGGTAGCCTTTTTGGGGCTACACTTCCCTGATGAAACGCCGCCCAAGAAAATCTCGTAAACGCTTACGTTTACGAGCAGTATACAAAAAGAAGAGAAGAAGATCAATGCTCATCCGCCAAGATTGCTTCCTTGTTTGATCGCACTCGCGCACCTTTTATCTCTCCGGCCCCCCAGACATGGTGAGAGCGACTGAGACTGAATACCTGCCACATGCCCCTCGATGGACGAGAGCCGTTTCAACACATCCGGCTTCCGCTCTTCTTGCACCTCACATCTTCCCTTCATTCAATATCTCGATTACCACTTAAAGACCGAAACGTCGCAATCGCAGGGAATTGCTGACCACCGTCACCGATGAGAGCGCCATGGCCGCCGCCGCGAAGATCGGCGCATTCTCCCGCAAGAACGGGATGAGTGGCGACAGGATCGCGGTTGGTACCAGGATGATGTTGTAGGCAAAAGCCCAGAAGAGGTTCTGCTTGATGGTACGCAGCGTGGCTCGTGAGAGGGCCAGCGCGGTCGCGACACTCTTCAGGTTGCCCTTGACCAGCGTAATATCCGACGCCTCCATGGCGATATCCGTTCCCGTCCCCATAGCGATCCCCGCGTCGGCCTGTACCAGCGCGGGAGCATCGTTGATGCCATCTCCGGCGAAGGCCACGATCAGACCTTGCTCCTGCAGGCGCTTGACGTGATTGGCTTTCTCCTCCGGTAAGACCTCCGCCAGCACGTTCTCGGCGGGAATGCTGACCTGTGCTGCAATGGCCTGGGCAGCCCGCTGGTTGTCTCCGGTCAACATCCAGACAGCAAGCCCCTGGGCCTGAAGCTGCCTGACAGCCTCGCGTGAACCAGCTTTGACGGTATCAGCGACCGCCACCAGCCCCGCCACGTCGCCATCAATAGCGACAAGCATGGTCGTCTTCCCTGCCTGTTCTAAAGTGGCCAGGTGCTCCTCCAACGTAGCAAACGAGAGAGAACGCTCGCTGAATAGGCGACGGGTACCGACGATCACTATATGTCCCTCAACAGTTGCCTCCAGGCCGCGCCCGGGAATGGACATAAAGTGTTCAGGGGCTGCGCCGAGCGTCAATCCACGCGCTCTGGCCCCTTCAACAATCGCCGAGGCCAGGGGATGTTCGGAGCCTTGCTCCGCCTCGGCGACCAGACGCAACACATCGTCAGGGTGCTTGTCGCCAACGACTACTACATCCGTCAATTCCGGTTTGCCCTTGGTGATGGTTCCCGTTTTGTCGAGCAGCACCGCGCGCACCGCGTGGATACGTTCCAGGCTCTCGCCGCCTTTGATCAGGATACCCTGCTCCGCGCCT
>JALYVR010000757.1 GCA_030853145.1 Chloroflexota bacterium
GCTGCATACACTGCTTGCAGCCATCCCCCTTCCAGGTGATTATAGAGGGGAGAGTCCCTCTTATTTTTTGCGACGTGGGCGCTGTCGTAGTCGCACCATCTCTACTACAAAGGCCAGCGCAGTCCCCGCCGCAGCGCTCACGGCAGTGCCAGTCTTAGAGTACGCGACGGCCTGCTGTTTCTCCGGGTGGGCATCCTCGTGATCTTCATGGTCCTCATGAGAATGCTGACCATCGCTGTCAGCCGATTGCATGTGCTGCTGCGAGCTTTCGGTACCCTGCTCTCCACCAGAAGAGGCTCCTGCCTGACCTTTCGGTTGAATCTGCTTTGGCGCGTTGCCCTTATGGCTGGGAGGAGCCTGGTCCTTTACCGCTTCCTCGCTGGGGGCCAGATGGCTGGTCATGATATGCACCATCGTCACCAGGTCGTTGGGTGTAGCCTTGATCTTCTCCGCGAAGAAGGCGTTGATCTCGGCGCCGATCAAGAGGATCAGCGCGAAGTAGTAGAAGAACGTCATCAGGATGATCGCAAAGCCTACCTGGCCCCCGTAGCCGTTCAAAAATTTGGCCACATACAGCGAAAAGAGCGATAGGTAGATTTGTAAGAGCACCGCGGCAATGACGGCGCCCTTCCAGCTATTCTTGAAGTTAATACGCTGGTTGGGTACAAAAAAGTAAATGGCTTCAAACAAGATCCACGATACGATCAGGCCACCGACGATACTGCCGGCGCCAAAGATGAAACCGCTGCCCGGAATGTTGTTGAGCGGTGTCTTCTGGAGCAGAGAGATCACAAAGGCCGGCCCGGCTGAAGCTACAACCATCAGTGGCGTAAGGATGACAAACAGCAAGAGCATGCCGAATGCCATCAGATTCTGTTTGATGAACGTGCGTGGACGCAGGTGAAAGATAATGCCAAACACATTTTCCATCAGGATGAAGAGGCGCGAGCCACCGAAGAGGGCCAGGAGCACCGCGACGATGCCGAAAAGGCCTGAGACCCGACTTAACTGCTTGGTCAGCGTCTCAAACACCGATTTCGATGAGATCACATTTGGCAAGGCCTTGACGAGATCATTTGCAATACTAGCGCGCGCGTGTGGATCGAGCGAACCCAGCACAAAGCCCAAAATAGCCAGAATGGCCAGAGCGATAGGGAAGATGGCGGTCAGCAGGTTGTAGGCCAGTGCTGCCGCCAGGTTCATAGTCCAGTCGTTGCTAAATTTGGTTATGAACGCCTGAACGGGCTTTGCATCCTTCTCAGCAGTCTTTAAAAGCTCGGAGTCCTTCCCTTGTTTCTTGTCCGCCGCCTTATCATGCGTGCTGTTGGTATGCGCCTTTTGTGTTTCGTTTGCCATGACAACCATCCTCCTAACAGACGTTCCTTCACCACTGTGCAATCAACGACGAATGTGCCTGAATGCTGGCCGCGGACTAACGGCGGTCGATCCAGGACTTGATGCGATCCTTCAATGTACCCTTCTTGCGCTGGGCAACCCCGGCGACCTGGTCTGCCTGGCCCTCAGCTTCAAGCTTGCGGTTGCCGGTCAGCGCTCCCGCGCTCTCCTTGACATGACCACCTGTTTCTTGCAACGTGCCTTCTGCCTTATCGCGCCCGGCGCTATTGGCGGGGCTGACATCATCTTCGCGCTTCTCGCGGTTTACATCATCTGACATAGTTTTCAAACCTCCTTGAAATATTCCCAGCAGGTAAACCCGCTGTGTATCCATACTCTAGCTGTTTCACGCCTAAACGGGCCTGAACGTTTCATTTGCCTTGTCCGGCCAGCTATTACCCCTACGCGAATGCCACAACCTGTGCTACAATAGCGCCACGAGCTTGAAGATGCCAGGATAGGGAGATGGCTGCTTGATGACCTATCGTTTTGCGCGGGAGCGCCAGGATTATGTTGATTTTGCCACGGGGCGCGTGTTTCAGAGTATCCCAGGACACACGGCTTTTCCGGTGCGGCTCGCCAGCGAGATTTTTCAGCGCTGTGTCGCGCTCTATCAGCAGCGAGGAGGGCGCGTGCCCTGCATTCTCTACGATCCATGTTGTGGCGGCGCCTCGTTGTTATGTGCGGCGGCCTACCTGCACTGGCCTGCCCTTGAGCAGGTAATTGGCTCAGATATCGACCCGCAGGCCCTCCAGCTTGCCGGGCGCAATCTGTCCCTCCTGACGCTCCCTGGACTGGAGACACGGACCGCGCAGTTACAGAGCATGCTCGCTGAGTACGGGAAACCTTCGCACGCGGAGGCCCTTGAAAGCGCGCAGCGCCTCCGCAGCCGTCTCAACGAGCTGCTAAGCACCCACAGTGTGACGGCGCGCATCTTCCTGGCTGACGCCACCCAGGAGTGTGCCATCCAGGAACACCTGGGCGATCTCAAGGTAGATATCGTGATGATGGATATTCCCTACGGCCTCCATTCCTCCTGGCAGGTTCCAGACAGGCAGTGGGCGGCGCGGCCACAGCCTACGCAGCAGGTGCTGAAGGCTGTGCTTCCTGTGCTCTCTCCCCAGGCTGTGGTTGCCGTGTCGGCGTCCAGGCTGCAGAAATTCGCGTATGCAGGCTATCAGCGCCTCGATTACTTCACTGTAGGCAAACGCCGTATCGTGTTTCTCACAGCAGATAAGACAGTAGCATGAAGTCACAACCGCCACCGCGACCATTCGCGGCCCTTGTATGGGATGTGTTGCGCCTGGGGGCGCGCGCGCTGTGGGGGAGCCGCTCTAACCCTTTGCGACCGATGCTGGAGCGCCAGCAGGCGCTGACCGTGCTTGGCTTGCCCGCCAATGCCACTC
>JALYVR010000110.1 GCA_030853145.1 Chloroflexota bacterium
GTCAGGCAGATTGCGTGCGAAACCAAAGGGCTTGCCGAAAGGGCGCGCAGTGGAAAGAGCCGCGTGGAAGACTACGCCGTGGGAACATTCACCGTGAGCAATCTGGGCATGTTTGGTATCGATACGTTTATCGCGATTATTAATCCACCGCAAGCTGCTATTTTAGCCGTTGGAGCGGTACGTCGTCTTCCAGTCTACGTTGGTGACGACCTGGTACCACGCGAACGGATGAGCGTCACGCTTTCGGCCGATCATCGTGTGACTGACGGCGCGACAGCAGCACAATTCCTTAGTCAGCTCCGCAGTTTGCTTGAGAATCCGCTTCGCCTCCTGGTGTAGTCTTTAAGAAAGAGAGGAACATTAATGAACAACATGCCCATTCCAGCAGGCTCAGGGCGACGCCGCGAAGATTACCCGCTGATTACTGGACGTGCCCACTATGTCGATGATCTGCGAGCCGAGCAGGGGCGACCTGCCGCGCTGCATATGGTGGTGGTACGCAGTCCTTACGCGCATGCTGAGATCCAGGCTATCCACCTGGAAGACGCGCAAGCATTACCTGGTGTGGTGGCAGCGCTGCCAGCGAGCGATCTGGTCGAGACGATGCCCGCGATGGAGGGTATCCCTGTTCCGCGCAAGCTGAATAGGCCGCTGCGCAAACCGCTGGCCACGCAACGCGTGCGCTACGTAGGCGACCCTGTGGCCGTAATCGTGGCTGGAGATCTCGCGGTGGCCTTGGATGCCCGTGATCTTGTAGATATCGACTATGTACCGCTGCCAACTGTAGTTGATCCAGAGGAGGCGCTGCTTCCTGACGCGCCTGTGCTCTACGAGGAGTTTGGCTCAAATCTGGCCTTCAATACGCAGGTCGGTGGTGGCGATATTGAAGCCGCTTTCGCGCAAGCCGCGCATGTCACTCATCTACGTATGGTCAACCAGCGCGTTGCCCCCTGCTCGTTGGAACCACGCGGCTGTCTGTTCGATTTCGATCCAGCCAGCGGCGAGTTACGCGCCTGGCTCTCATCGCAGGCCATCTACACCGCCAGAAATACGCTGGCGACCTTCCTGGGCCTCAGCCGTGAGAAGATTCGTGTCTTCAATGCCGAGGTAGGCGGCGCTTTCGGCTCCAAATCGGCTTTTGTAGGCGAAGAGATCGTGGCAGCAGCGCTGGCTGTGCGCCTGGGGCGACCCGTCAAGTGGATTGAGAGCCGCAGCGAGAATTTGCAAGCGCAAACGCAGGGGCGCGGACAGATCAACTATATCGAGGCTGCCTACCAGGCTGATGGACGCTTGCTCGGCTTGAAAGTACGCAGTATTGGAGATCTGGGTGCGTTCCTGGCCAATACGACCACCATGGTCCCTGTTGGCACGGCTTCGATGCTGAATGGTCCGTATCGCATCCAGGCCATTGAGAGCCAGATCATAGGCGCCTTCACCAATAAAGTGCCAACCGGTGCATACCGGGGTGCGGGGAGGCCCGAAGCCGCCTATATCCTGGAGCGTACCATGGATCGTATCGCCCAGGAAACGGGTCTTGATCCTGTCGAGGTGCGTCGCCGCAATCTGATCACGCCAGAATCCTTCCCCTATAGCAGCCTTCTCGGTATCCAATATGATAGCGGCAATTATCAGGCCGCGTTAGAAAAAGTTGTGGAGCTGGGCGATTACGCGGGCTGGCGTGCGAAACAGCAAGAGATGCGCCAGCAAGGCAATTCCCGGCTCCTGGGAATCGGTCTGGCGACCTTTATCGAGATCTCAGGTGGAGCGATGGGCGGTCCGGGCATGCCACGCGAGGCCGCAACAGTGCGCGTGCGCCGCGATGGCAGCATTCTGGTGCAAAGTGGTGTGGCAACCAATGGACAGGGGCATTTCACAACCTTTGCGCAGGTCGCTGCCGCCGTTTTCGCGGTTCGCGACTCACAGGTCGAGGTGCAGATGAACGATTCAGCCCTGCCTGCCTTTGGCATCGGCACCTTCGGTAGCCGCAGCGCGCAGATTTCTGGCACCGCCGTTCACCTGGCAGCCGAAGCCGCGCGCGAAAAAGTGCTGCGCCTCGCTGCGCTCCAGTTGGAGGCAGCCCCTTCTGATCTCGATGTAGCACATGGCCAGGTCAGCGTGCGCGGTGTCCCCACGCGCGCCATCAGTTTGGGCAAACTGGCCACAATGGCAGAGGAGCAACCAGAACTAATTGAGCACGAAAAGCCCAATCCAGTCAATGGTGTCCTTATTGAAGGTCTGGCGGCCTGGAGCGACTTTAGTCCGACAAACGCAACCGTCTGCTCAGGCGCGCACCTCGCCGTCGTTGAAATCGATGCTGAAACGGGTGAAATCCATATCCTACAGTATGTGGCGGTCGATGACAGTGGCACTGTGCTTCATCATCATCTGGCAGAGGCGCAGGTTCACGGCGCGCTCGCTCAGGGCATCGGCCAGGCACTTTACGAAGAAGCGGTCTACAGTCAGGACGGACAAGTGCTCTCTGCCACGCTGATGGACTACACGCTGCCAAACACAGAGCAAATTCCCGCCTTCCTGACCACTTTTATCGAGACCCCTTCGCCGATCAATCCGCTGGGTGTCAAAGGGATAGGCGAAAGTGGCGCAACCGGTGCGCCGCCCGCCATCGTCAACGCCGCCCTGGACGCGCTGGCACCCCTGGGTATTCGCACGCTCGACATGCCGCTCAAGCCAGAACGCATTTGGGCAAAAATCGTGGCTGCCCAGGCCGGGAATCTCTCTGAAGCTGATCCACTTCCACCTGCTCTCTTTCGCACATTCAAAACCAATCAGGAGGGTGGAACCTCTACGTTTGCTTAGCGGAGAAGCAGGGAGTATGTGATACGTAGTAACTATTCGTCTCATCGAGAGAAGAAAGAAGGAATTGTACCTATGTCTGAAGCAATCGCCATTACGAATGTCAAGGTGTTTGATGGCAACGCATTGACCGCTGAACGCACGGTGGTTATTGAAAATGGAGTCATCTCTGAGGCAACGACCGCTGAGAGAACGCTGAATGGCCAGCATGGCACTCTTTTGCCTGGCCTCATCGATTCTCATGTCCATCTGCTGAGTCTTGCCGAGTTAGAGCATGGGACACGATGGGGGGTGACAACCATGCTCGACATGGGGTCGCCAGCGATGAAGTTGACCGACTCACTGCGTCATCGACAGGGGTTAGCCGATATCCGAGGCTCAGGAAACACGGCCAGCGCTCCCGGAGGTATACAAACGACGAAAATGGGTATGCCTGCTTCGAGCGCGGTAACCGGTCCTGCCGATGCTGATCGCTTTGTGGCAGAGCGTGTGTTGGAAGGCGCTGACTACATCAAAGTGATTGTTGAGGATCCTCGTAAAATGGGAACTGCTGCCCTTGATGTTGCCACCATCGCCGCTCTGGTCAAGGCCGCTCATCAAGCGGGCCTCAAAGTGATCGCGCATGTCACCACCTTAGCCGCCCTCATGAATGCTACCAATGCAGGAGTAGACATCCTCACGCATGCTCCCGTCGATGCAGATGTTGACGACGATCTGGCACGCTCTCTGGCAACACGGGGCATCGTGTCGGTACCGACGTTAACCATGATGCGTGCTGTGGCGAGTCTGGCACACCGTCTGCCGACGCATGGAGCTGACATCAACTATGCCCATGCTCAAGCAACAACGTCAGCGTTCTACCGGGCAGGCGTAACCATCCTGGCTGGGACCGATGCGAACGCCGCACCTGCTTCGCCCGCGCCGATTCCGCACGGGGAATCGTTGCATGATGAATTACGTTTGCTGGTTGAGATTGGGCTAACGCCTGTGGAAGCGCTGCGTTCTGCGACGGTTGTACCAGCTACGTTCTTTGGTTTCACGGATAGAGGGATCATTGAGGCAGGTCGCCGGGCCGACCTGCTGCTCGTTGAGGGAGACCCAACCCACGATATTGCTGCGACGCGTGCCATTCGTGGTATCTGGGTTGCAGGAGTGCAGGTTCGGTAACAAAAGCAGAGCCATTCCTAAATTCAGACTCCGGCAAGAGACAGGGCAACATGTCAGCTACTGAGAAATGCCAGTAGTAACTGGTTCACCCTGTCTGGTCGCTCTTGCTGGACCCAGTGGCCGCTGTCGGGGATGTACTCCACCTGAATGGTGTCCACCCAGCGTTCAAGCCCCCTGGTGAGTTCGATGCCCAGGGCGATGTCGTGCTCGCCCCAGATGAGCAGGGTGGGGGCGCTGATGCGGGTTGCTGTCGCGCCTCTGGTCTGGAGTCTGCCGCGCCGGAAGAGTTGCCGGTAGTAGTTGAGCGCGGCCGTCATGGCGCCGGGCTTGCTCATGGCGGCCTGGAATTTTGCCGTCACTTCGCGCGGGAAGGCAGATTTCTGGAACGCGGCCCCGCGCAGCATCCTACCAATCTCGTTGGCATGGTTGCGCGACAGAGTATACTCGGGCAACCAGGGCAACTGGAAGAAGAAGATGTACCAGCTCTTGCGCAATTGCGCCAGGGTGCGCAGTTCGCGCGCCATCGCTGCCGGATGGGGCGCGTTCATGACGATCAGGCGCTCTGTCATCTGTGGATAGCGCTGGGCGAAGGCCCAGGCCAGCACTCCGCCCCAATCGTGTCCGACGATGATGGCCTGTTGCTGACCCAGGCCCTGGATCAGCCCTTCGATGTCGCGTATGAGCGTGGCGACATCATAGCCCGTGTGCGCTTTCTCGCTGTCATTGTAGCCGCGCAGGTCGGGCGCCACCACGGTATAGCCGTGTTCGGCCAGGAAGGGGATCTGGTGCCGCCAGGAATACCAGAACTCAGGAAAGCCGTGTAGCAGGACCACCAGTGGTCCCGTGCCCTGTGTCACATAGTGCATGCGAATACCGTTGGTGATGATCTCGCGGTGCTCCCATGGCTCTGTCTCTGTGGTTGTCATAGCGTTATTCAACCTTGTTATCGCCATAGATCACGGCGCGCTTCACCTGCTCGATCAGGTCGGTGACCGGGATGCCGCGTGGGCAGGCGTCGGTGCAGTTGAAGATCGTGCGGCAGCGCCAGACACCATCGCGCTTGCCCAGGATCGACAGGCGTTCGGCGGCACCCTGATCGCGGCTATCGAAGATGAAGCGGTGCGCGTTCACAATCGAGGCCGGGCCCACCCAGTCGGGATTGCCCCAGATGGAGGGACAGGAGCCGGTGCAGGCGCCGCAGAGGATGCACTTGGTGCCCTCGTCGTAGCGCGCGCGCTCGGCCGCGCTCTGCAAGCGCTCGGTGCCCGGTTCGTTGTCGTAGTTGATCAGGTAAGGTTTGACCGTCTTATATTTCTCAAAGAACGGGTCCATATCGACGACCAGGTCTTTGATCACCGGGAAGCCCAGCATCGGCTCGATGATGACCTTCTCGCCCACGTCGCGTACCAGCACTTTGCAGGCCAGGCGGTTGCGGCCATTGATGCGCATGGCGTCGGAGCCGCAGACCCCGTGCGCGCAGGAACGGCGATAGGTCAGGGTGCCATCCATCGTCCATTTAATCGTATTGAGCGCATCAAGCAGTCGGTCAATAGGGTCGGCCTCAACGGTGTAGACGGCCCAGTACGGCTTACTATCCTTTTCAGGATTATAGCGCTTAATACGCATCGAGACCTTCATGTAAACTCTCCTTTGTGGGACCATTACTCGCGGATTGTTCTGTAGGGCCATGCTTGCTCGGCCGCCACGGACCGGGCAAGCATGGCCCTGCACGCCTAATATTTGCGCTCCTTGGGCTTGAAGATCGGGTCATCGATCAAGATCACGTCCTTATATTCCAGGCGTACGTCGTGAACTTTGGAGCCTTTATAGGCCAGCGTGTGCTTGAGCCAGTTGGCGTCATCACGGTCGGGATAATCCAGGCGATAGTGGGCGCCCCGGCTCTCGGTGCGCGCCAGCGCGCCGTGGATGGTGGCTTCGGCGCAGTCGAGCAAGAAGCCCAGTTCAAGCGCCTCAACCATTTCGGTGTTGAATAGCTTGCCCTTGTCCTGCAACTCTACCTTGCGATAGGCGTCCTGCAGCGCGTCCAGGGTATCCAGGGCATGATGCAGGCCCTGATCGTCGCGCTCCACCTGCACGCGATCATCCATCTCATTCTGCATCTCGTTACGGATGCGCGCCGCCGATTCTCCGCCGGTCGAGGTGTACAGCCGGTCAACCAGTTCGCGTGCCGACCCCTCGGGATTATTGGGCAGCGGCGCGTAGTCGTTCTGGGCGATGAAGCGCGCGATGTCCTTGCCTGCGCGGCGACCGAAGACGATCAGGTCCACCAGCGAGTTGGTGCCCAGGCGGTTGGCGCCATGCACCGAAACGCAGGCCACCTCGCCGGCGGCGTAAAAGCCCGGTAGCGGCGTCCACTGCGGATCGATGACGACGCGTCCTTCAATATCGGTGGGGATGCCGCCCATGGCGTAATGTGCCGTCGGCTGGATGGGAACCGGCTCCTTGATCGGCTCGACTCCCAGGTAGTTGCGTGCGAAATCGGTGACATCGGGCAGCTTCTCCATGATGACCTTCTCACCCAGGTGGGTGACATCCAGGTAGACATAATCTTTGCCATCGACGCCATTGCCGGCATGTATCTCCTTCAGGATGCAGCGCGAGACGATATCGCGGGGCGCCAGGTCCTTGAGCGTGGGCATGTAGCGCTCCATGAAGTACTCGCCCTTGCCGTTGAGCAGCTTGCCGCCCTCGCCGCGCGCCGCCTCGCTGAGCAGGACGCCGACCTTGTAGAGGCCGGTCGGGTGGAACTGGTACATCTCCATGTCCTCCAGCGGGATGCCCCGGCGGTAGGCCAGAGACATACCGTCGCCCGTGCAGGCGAAGGCGTTACTGGTGACGCGCCAGGCGCGACCGTAGCCGCCGGTCGCGAAGAGCACGGTTTTGGCATGGAAGGTATGGATCTCGCCAGTGCGAATCTCCAGCGCGACCACTCCGCAGGCGCGGTCCTCGTTGAGCAGCAGGTCGAGCACAAGGAACTCGTTGAAGAAGCGCACCTGGTTCTTGATAGCGCTCTGGTACATGGTTTGCAGGATCATGTGCCCGGTGCGGTCGGCGGCGTAGCAGGAGCGGCGCACGGGGCCTTCGCCGAAGTTGCGCGTATGCCCGCCGAAGCGGCGCTGGTCGATACGTCCATCGGCAGTGCGGTTGAAAGGCAGGCCGCGATGCTCCAGTTCGTAGACGGCCTCGATGGCGTCGCGTGCCAGGATCTCGCTGGCCGGTTGATCGCCGAGATAATCGCCGCCCTTCACAGTGTCGTACATATGCCACTTCCAGTGGTCCTCTTCCTGGTTGCCGAGCGCCGCTGCCACGCCCCCCTGGGCCGCCCCTGTATGCGAACGCGTTGGGTACACTTTGCTGAGCACGGCGACGCTGGCATTGGGGAGCTGCATCGCTGCCATCAGCCCGGCCCCGCCCGCGCCGACGATCACTACATCAAACTTCTGGTACATAGCGTGTCCTCTCTGAGTGGACGCATGACTGGTAAAGTACAGAGGCGGCGCCCCCGTACCTCACGCCAAGTATTTAACAATGTGCTGTGGCCAGCGCTCCTGCCACCGGCTGGAAGGTGATCAGGGTGATGGTACCCAGCATAAAGAAGACCAGCGTGATCAGCGCGACAGTGGATTGCAGGGTCAATCGCATGCCACGCCCACGCACATAGTCGTCGATAACTATGCGCAGGCCATTCATACCATGCAGGAGCGCCAGCGTCAGCAGCAGCCAGTCATAGAGCCGCCAGAAGGGGTTGGCGTAGCGAATGGACACAAACTGGTAGGTCGTGCAGGACACGTCGGTCGTCACATGCATCAGGATCAGGTGAATAATGGCAAGGAAAAGCAGTCCTACCCCGGAGATGCGAAAGAAATACCAGGAAAAGGTCTCGAATCCGCCACCAGACGGACGAGCTCCATATCCGCTTGAAACGCGCAACATACGAACATTCTCCTCTTTTCGCGTAGGGCGCTGGCGCTTATTTACCGCTCAGGTTGCGCTCGGCCCGTGCGCGGCTATTGAATGAATCCGCCTGTCCCTACATAGGACTGACGGCGGCACCGGTTGGGTGGAAGATTGGTAACACCACGAAATAGGCCATGGGTAGGAAGCAAAGGATGGTGAGCACCATGACAGTTGCGAACATAACGCCCTGGTAGCGTGCGCCCTTTGGCCAGAAGTCGATCAGGATGATCCGCACCCCGTTGAAGCCGTGGAAAAGCACGGCACCGATCAGGGCCAGCGAGATGACGCGCACAATGGGGGTGCCGAATAGGGCAATGCCTTCATTGTAGACATCGGGACCAAAGCTCAGCAGGCCGATATCCACGATGTGGATCAGTAAAAATAGTAGAACTGCCAGTCCTGTAATGCGGTGCAGTAGCCAGGACCACATGCCAGATTGACCCTTATACATGTACTCCTCGTTTCTTCAGGCGGGAGGTCGGGCCACGAAGCAGTTTGATAGGGAGTTTTATGTATACACAAACTCGGTTCGGAGGTCTGTAGGACGGCCCTGAAGTCGTCCCCCGCTCTCGCGCCGCCTGATTAAATACAACTGAACAGGAACGCCCTCTAGCTATACCAAGACGCGGCGCTCCCTTGCGCCCCCATCAGGACGCGCTGACGTTGTATGCCTATTATACTGCACGATGGGGCTACGCGCAAACCGGAGCGTTGTGTGCCCCGGTTCGCGTAGGGGCGACAGCCCTGGTTGTGTGCAGAGGCAAGGACGCAGCATCGGCGAGCGGCGTTGTTGCATGTTGGTATATACTGATACCAGTAGACACCGACCGTGCTTTCGTGTGGTCGAGTTCAACAGGGCGGGTCGCGCTTCGCCCCTGCAAAGCAGAATTGTGGCTATTTGCAGGGGTGTGGAAAGCGCAACCCGCCCTTTGTTTTGCGCTCCTTGTATACAATCCGGCAGCGTAACCTGGCAGCGTAGTCATAGGTGTTATGATGCTACATATGATTGCTGGCCAGCTTAATCAGGGAGCATGCTGTGGGGACACCACCCAGGGAATATACAGGCACACATCTTGCGGCAGTAGGACGGGAAGCTGTGGATGGGCAAGAGTTTCAGACGTTCTATCAGGAGAATGTGACCCTGATCTATCGCTATGTGTATAGTAAGATAGGGAACCGGGAAGAGGCCGAGGACCTGACTTCGCAGATATTTATCAAGGCCGTGCGTGGCGTTGACCGCGACCGTGGGCCGCAAATGATGCAGCGCTGGCTATTTCAGGTAGCGCGCACAACCATCGCGGACTACTGGCGTGCCTACTATCGCGCGCCAGCAAGCTCGCTGGAAGCATTGCTTGATGCTGGCTGGGAAGGCCCCGCTGAAGAGGAATCCGCGCTCCCGTATGACGGCAGGCCGGCTGAACGCATCCAGCGCATTTTGCAGGCGTTGCCACCGCATTATCGAGAGGTGTTAGAATGTCGCTTCCTGCTCAATTTCTCGATCAGAGAGACGGCTGTGAGAATGGGATTGACGGAGGCGAATGTAAAGGTGTTGCAGTTTCGCGCACTCAAGCGAGCTGCCAGTATCGAACAGGTTGTTACAGGGTAACGGAGACAGAGGACCATGCCAGGGGAAGATCAGGAACGTTTTGAGGACTATCTAGAATTGGAGCGCTACATCGGGGAGCTACAGGAAGGCCGCGTAGCTCATCCTCCTGCCGGGTTAACCGCTGAGCAGGCGCGCATCTATCGCATGGCCGCTCTCTTTCGCTCGGCATCTCCCGACGCTACCGAACCCCGGCCTGAGTTCGTGGCGCGGCTGCATGTGCAGCTTGAGCAGGAGCTACAGGCGCGGCACACCTCTTCTCCGGCACAGGAGCCGCCGGAGCCGGCAGAGACAGCACGTCCTGATAGCCCACAACGACCAGCGCGCAAGAAGTCTCCGGTCTCGCGGCGCTCGTTGCTGGCCGGGGGAGCCGCCGTTGCCGCCTCGCTGGCTCTCGGCGCTGGCATTGAGCGCGTCGTTGATAACTCGGCACAGACGGTTGTCCCTCTTGCGTCCGCTACGCCTACTGCCAGTCTCTATCCCACATCCTCTACCCCACTGGTTGGCGCCGATATTCCCAGCGAGTGGCACTTCGTAGCCACGCTTGAGCAGCTTGGGACGCACGCGTTCCCCTTTAAGACGCCTGCACTCGTGGGCTATATTATCTATAATAGTGGAGACGACGGTGCGTCTGACCCGGATAGCGGGAAGGTGATCGCGTTTTCCGCGGCCTGCACGCACATGGGCTGTATCGTGCAGTGGCAGGAATCCGATCGCAAATTTCACTGCCCCTGTCATGGTGGGGTCTTTACTGAATATGGTAAAGTAGATACGGGATTGGCCCCGGTGCGCTATCTCAACGCACTGCCACGCGTCGATACGAAAGTAGAGGATGGCAAGATATACGTCAGAATACCAGCAAGCTCCAGATGAGGCGCGGCCTGCTCGCGGTCGCTCTGGGCATCATCTTTCTCATTCTTATGACCTGGCTCGGTACCATCGTTGCTAATATCGTGCCTCATCGCGCCACCGCGCAGATGCAGAGCGCGCAGGTTGGTCCATACAGTGTTACCTTGCAGGTTAATCCTAACCCGCCCTTCATCACGCAGCCCGCCACGCTCTCGGTGCAGGTGCTGCTCAGCGCTTCGCAGCAGCCGGTGACCGGCGCTACTGTTGTGCTTGAGAGCAACATGGAGACGATGGATATGGGTACAGAGCGCGCACCCGCTC
>JALYVR010000758.1:0-1618 GCA_030853145.1 Chloroflexota bacterium
CCCCTCGACCGGTTTCAAAGAGGAGAGAGTTTCAATTTGTTGTCTCCTTGAACCGGCGGTAGCGCTGGATGAGCGTATTGGTCGAGCTATCGTGCGCGAGCTGGGGGGCTTCGGCGGCTTCGAGTTCGGGGATGATGCGGTTGGCCAGCACCTTGCCGAGTTCAACGCCCCACTGGTCGAACGAGTCGATATTCCAGATGGTGCCCTGCACGAAGACTTTGTGCTCGTAGAGCGCGATCAGCTTGCCCAGCGTCTCAGGTGTCAGGCGCGGTGCCAGGATGGTGTTGGTGGGACGATTGCCCTCGAAGGTGCGGTGCGGCACCTGGAATGCGGCTACACCTTCTGCGGCCACCTCCTCGCTGGTCTTACCAAATGCCAGCGCCTCGGTCTGCGCGAAGAAGTTGGCCATCAGCAGATCGTGGTGCCGGCCCAGCGGGTTCAGGGCCTGGTAGAAGCCGATGAAGTCGCAGGGGATCAGCCTGGTGCCCTGGTGGATAAGCTGGTAGAAGGCGTGCTGGCCGTTGGTGCCCGGCTGCCCCCAGATGATCGGTCCGGTCTGATAGTCCACCGGCCGGCCTTCCAGGTCGACATGCTTGCCGTCGCTCTCCATATCGAGCTGTTGCAGGTAGGCGGTCAGTTGCCCCAGGTAGTGATCGTAGGGCAGGACGGCCACCGTCTGAGCGTTGAAGAAGTTGTTGTACCAGACGCCCAGCAGGCCCAGCAGCACCGGCAGGTTGCGCTCAAAAGGCGCCGTGCGGAAATGCTCGTCCATGACGTGGAAGCCGGCCAGCATCTCGCGGAAGTGTTTAGGTCCGATGGCGATCATCAGGGAGAGGCCGATGGCCGAATCATAGGAGTAGCGGCCGCCGACCCAGTCCCAGAACTCGAACATATTCGCCGTATCGATGCCAAACTTCTGCACCTCCTGCGTGTTCGTCGAGACGGCCACGAAATGCTTTGCCACCGCCTGCTCGCTGCCCAGGGCATTGACGCACCACTCGCGGGCCGAGCGCGCGTTGGTCAGCGTCTCCAGCGTCGTGAAGGTTTTGGAGGAGACGATAAAGAGCGTCTCCGCCGGGTCGAGATCGCGGGTGGCCTCCACAAACTCGTTGCCATCGATATTGGAGACAAAGCGGAAGGTCATAGCACGCTCGCTATAGTAGCGCAGGGCATCGTAGGCCATATGTGGGCCAAGGTCCGAGCCGCCGATGCCGATGTTGACGACATTGCGGATGCGCTTGCCGGTATAGCCCTGCCACTCGCCGTCGCGCACGCGGTCGGAGAAGCTGGCCATCTTGTCAAGCACCGCGTGTACCTGCTGTACCACATCCTCGCCATCAACCATGATCGATTGATCGCGTGGCGCGCGCAGGGCCACGTGCAGCACGGCGCGCTTCTCGGTGACGTTGATCTTCTGGCCCCCGAACATAGCATCGATGCGCGCGCGCAGGCCCGAACTCTCGGCCAGGTCCAGCAGCAGGCGCAGCGTCTCGCCGGTGACGCGATTCTTGGAATAGTCCAGGTACAGCCCGGCGGCTTCGAGGGTCAGGCGTTCGCCGCGTCGCGCGTCCCCGGCGAAGAGCGCGCGCAGGTGTAGATCGCGCACCTGCTGGTAATG
>JALYVR010000758.1:1628-2798 GCA_030853145.1 Chloroflexota bacterium
GCCCTCCACTGAGGGCGCTGGGTAAGCGTAGTCATATTCGTCGTCATGGTTACTTCTTCTCCTCGGGCTTCTCCAGGTGACCGCCGAACTGGTAGCGCATGGCAGACAGCAGCTTGCTGGCGAAATCAGCTTCGCCGCGCGAGGTGAAGCGCGAGAAGAGTGCGGCGCTCAGCACTGGTGCGGGCACCGATTCGTCGATGGCGGCGGAGATAGTCCAGCGCCCTTCGCCCGAATCCGAGACGCGACCAGAGAAATCGGAGAGCTGCGGGCTTTGGAGCAGCGAGATAGCCGACAGGTCCAGCAACCAGGAGGCGACAACGCTGCCGCGCCGCCAGAGTTCAGCGATATCGGCGAGGTTCAAATCGTACTGGTAGTACTCAGGGTTGGTCAGTGGCGCGGTCTCGGCATCGATGTTTTGTTGGTTCTTGCCCACATTGGCGTGGTGCAGGATGTTCGGGCCCTCGGCGTAGGCCGCCATGATGCCGTACTCGATGCCGTTGTGGACCATCTTGACGAAGTGTCCGGCGCCGTGTGGTCCGCAGTGAAGGTAGCCCTGCTCGGCGGTGCCCCCGACGTTCTCGCGTCCAGGCGTGCGTGAGGCTGAGTTAACGCCCGGCGCCAGGACGGAGAAGATCGGATCGAGGTACTTGACGACCTCATCTTCGCCGCCGATCATCAGGCAGTAGCCGCGCTCAAGGCCCCACACGCCGCCGCTTGTGCCGGCGTCGACATAGTGGATACTGTGTGGTTTGAGTTCGGCGGCGCGGCGAATATCGTCGTGGTAATAAGAATTGCCGCCATCAACCACAATATCGCCCTCGGCGAGGTGCGGCAGCAGCTCCGCCAGCGTAGCATCCACCGAAGCAGCCGGGACCATCAGCCAGATAATACGTGGCGTAGAAAGCTTGCTGACCACATCTTCTAACGATGTGCCCCCGCTTGAAATAGAGCCATCCTTCACGCGCGCCTGCACAGCCTCCGCGTGACGTGCATAGCCGACGACGGTGTGACCCGCGCGCAGCAGCCGCTGCGCCATATTCGCGCCCATGCGCCCGATGCCAATCATGCCAAGTTCCATTATACGTTCCTTTCTTTTCACCTATGAGGTGAACGACAGAGTTGTCGAAGCGTGTTTTTTAAAGCCTGGATATAGGGTCTACTCTATAATAT
>JALYVR010000111.1:0-6217 GCA_030853145.1 Chloroflexota bacterium
AGCGTTGGCTCTCCTAACCCGCCATCAACAATTTCAACTGCTCGTGTGCCATTGAAGGTCACTTCGGTCAGCATGTCGGTGACACCTGGATCGATTGCGGGCATCTCTTGCGGTACGAACGTGACCGTGACCTATACAGCTCTCTTCCACGTTCAGCCGAATAGCGTTGGAGGAACCGTCCAATTCAATTACACGACCAACAATGGTCGTGGACAAACTCCGGCCAGCACCACCTTCAATCCAGGAGAGACAACTAAGGCGTATACATTTACCTGGAGTGGTGCGTTGCCTATCGATCATACCTATCCTGGACCTGGTGGGGTCCAGGTGACCAGTCCCAACCAACTGACTTCTCCGCTGGTGACACCAACAGGGCAGTGTACGTCTGGGAAGTTTCAGGTCACGAAAATCGATATGGCGGTGAGCCCCGCATCCGTGCAAGGGCTGGCGTGTGGTACTTCGATAGTGGTGACCTATACGGCTACCATTCACGTTGCAGCTAATAGCCCTGGTGGGACCGTGCAGTTCAATTACACGATCAACAACGGGCGCGGACAGACCCCGGCCAGCATCACCTTTGGTCAAGGAGAGACCACGAAGACGTATGCTTTTACCTGGAGTGGCGCCTTGCCTACCGACCATACCTATCCTGAACCGGGAGGTATCCAGGTGACCAGCCCCAATCAACTGACTTCGTCACTCGTTGGGCCAACGGGGCAGTGTACCTATGCGGCGGCGTTTCAGGTCACGAGCATTGAGATGACGGTGAGTCCATCATCCATTCAGGGGCTGACTTGCGGTACATCCGTGGTGGTGACCTATACGGCCACTATTCATGTTGCGCCCAGTAGCCCTGGTGGGACCGTTCAGTTCACTTATACAGTCAACAATGGGCGTGGACAAACCCCGGCCAGCATCACCTTCGGCCCTGGACAAACTGTTCGCACCTATACATTTACCTGGAGTGGCGCCTTGCCTGCTGACCACACCTATCCTGGACGTGGCGGTATTCAGGTGACCAGCCCCAATCACCTGACTTCGCCGTTGGTGGCGCCAACGGGTACATGCAGGTAATGTGACAGGCCGCTTCATGGAAGTGGCACCAATTGCTAGCACTCGAAGCCCTCAAACGTGTTTGAGGGCTTCTGGATTGGCGACGTTCATCCGGTTGCCAGCAATAAAGGCTAGGAGTTGATCGAAGGCGGCCCCGAACAGAGATTCGTAGCTGTCCTTTTCGACATAGCCCAGGTGGGGAGTGCAGACAACGTTGTCCATATGCAGCAATGGATGGTCCGCGACCGGTTCGCTCTTGTACACATCGATCGCGGCATACCCTGGGCGCCCGGCACTGAGCGCCTCTTCCAGAGCACCCGGTTCAATCAAAGCCGCTCGACTGGTGTTGACGAACAGGGCAGACGCTTTCATCTTCGCCAGGTCTCCGGCCGAGACAAGGCCCCGCGTCTCCTCCGTCAGGACGAGATGCAGGCTCAGCACATCGGCATCTCTGAACAACGCGTCCCAGCTGGCGGCCACCTCGATACCGTCGGCCTGGGCGCGGGTGCGTGACCCCTCTCGTCCCCATGCCAGCACCCGCATCCCGAATGCCTGTCTATAGGTAGCGACCAGGCTCCCGATGTTTCCATAGCCGAAGATGCCCAGAGTGCGACCGTGGAGGGTCCGCCCCAGCATGCGCTGCCAGTGGCCCGCCTTCATGGATGCAACCTCCTGGGGAATGAAGCGCATCGCGGCCAGGATCAGCCCCCAGGTTAACTCGGCCGTGGCATAGGGTCTCCTCGGATCGGGGGGTGTAGCATAGACAACGGCGACGCCGTGGCGGGTGCAGGCCGCGAGATCAATGTGTGGGGCGCGTTTGCCGGTCTGGACAATGAGGCGCAGGTCCGGCAAGAGCGCCAGGAGCGCCTCGATGATAGGCGTGCGCTCGCGAATGAGCACAAGCGCCTCCATTCCTTGCAGGCGGGCCGCCAGGACTTCGGGGTCACCTATATGTTCACGAAGGATCACGACTTGCTGCCCGTTGAGCTTCTGAAAGCAGCCGAGTGTTCTTACAGCATCCTGGTAGTCGTCAGGAATGGCTATCTTCATGCATGCTCCTCAGATGTGTTGGTTCAACGAGTCACGAAGCGGCGATGGGCTGCTCCTCGACAACCAGCTTAACGGGGATATTGCCGCGTGTGGCATTCGAGTAGGGACAGACTTCGTGGGCCAGCGCAACGAGTTTTTCGGCGCTGGCTTTGTCTACACCAGGAATGAAGATATGCATTTCGACATCAAGCCCGAAGCCGCCCTGGCCAGTTGGTCCGATGCCCACGTTGGCAGTAATTGTCGTGGGGCCCGCCTCCACGTGCTGACGGCGCGCGACCCGTTCAAGTGCTGACTGGAAGCAGGCTGCGTACCCGGCGGCAAACAACTGCTCCGGGTTGGTGCCCTGAGCACCATCTCCCCCCATCTCTTTGGGAACGCTTAAATGTACTTGCAGGTTGCCGTCAGAGGACTGCGCCTGCCCGTTTCTTCCCCCCTGAACGGTGACTGTAGCTGTGTAGAGAATCTTCATTTTTTGCTCTCCTGATAAGTGATAAGCATATGCGTAACGTCTCACCAGACGAGAACAACGACGGGTGCTTTTCCATTCCCGCCCGTGTGATGCGTGGCAGGAAATGAACCGTCCCCATGCTATTATGCTATTGGGCAAAGAAGCTCATTGGCATATACGTATGATATACTAGCTGTAGTTTTGTGCTCGCGTGTACCTATTCTGGAAAGGCCGATGGATATGGACACTGTTGTCAGAACACGGTCGGGCGCAGTGCGCGGCGCCACGATTGAAGGGATCGCTGTCTTCAAAGGTATCCCCTACGCAGCATCACCGTTCGGGGCGCGACGCTTTCAGCCGCCGCAACCAGTTGAGCCGTGGAGTGGTGTGCGCGATGCACTCACCTATGGCGCGACCGTCACCAAGCCACCGTATTTCCCACCTTTCGATGCCCTTTTGCCGGAGCCGGCCATCGCCGGTGAGGACTGTCTGAACCTCAATATATGGACGCCCGATCCAGGCAAGGCCGGGCTGCCAGTGATGGTCTGGATTCATGGCGGCGCGTTCGCCAATGGGACGGGCGCGATATCCACATATGATGGCAGGCGCTTCGCGCGCGATGGGGTGGTATGTGTCACCATCAACTATCGCCTGGGTGTGGATGGCTTCCTCTTCCTGGGACAGGGGAGCGCCAATCTTGGCTTGCTTGATCAGGTGGCGGCCCTTACCTGGGTGCAGGAGAACATCGCGGCCTTTGGCGGCGACCCGCACAACATCACGATCTTTGGTCAATCTGCTGGCGGGATGAGCGTTGGCGCACTCCTCGCGATGCCGCGAGCCAGAGGGCTATTCCGGCGGGCCATTGCTCAGAGCGGAGCTGGCCATCACGCCATCTCTGCCACAAGCGCGCAGAGGATAAGCCAGTACCTTGCCGAGGCGCTGAATATCAAGCCTGAGGTAGAAGCCATCGCGGCGATTCCCTCCGACCGGCTGCTCGCGGCCCAACTGGCATTGAGCGCCGATGTTTTTGAGCACCCGGACCCTGCACGCTGGGGCGAAGTGGCGGCCAACCTGATGCCTTTCGAGCCAGTGATCGACGGAGATGTCCTCCCTGCGCTCCCGATCGACCTCATCGCTGCTGGCGCGAGCGCAGAGATCGACATTATGGTTGGAACTACGACTGAGGAAGAGCGCCTGTTTATGGTCCCCAACGGCGCGATCAATGCCATTAACGAGGACATCCTGGCCGGAACAGTCGCTCTGTATGGACTCCCGGTGGCCGAGACGCTGACCACCTACCGGGCGACGCGTCCCAGTGCCAGCGCGGGTGACGTGTACGAGGCCATCATCACCGACTGGTTTTTCCGTATTCCCGCCATCCGCCTGGCCGAGGCCCACATGCGCAACAACGGGCGCACCTATATGTACGAGTTCGCCTGGCGCTCGCCCGCGTTCGATGGGCAACTTGGCTCGTGCCATGCCCTGGAGATCCCGTTCGTCTTCGACACGCTCGCTATCGAAGGCATGGAGGTGCTCCTGGGAGACGCCCCTCCCCAGCGGATGGCTGACAGAATGCATGCCGCCTGGGTAGGTTTTGCTACCCACGGCGATCCTGGCTGGGCACAGTACGATCTGAACCAGAGACCGACAATGCAGTTCGACACCCATTCTGATCTGTTGAAAGATCCTCACCGCGCCGAGCGAACACTATGGGAAGGTTTGCGTTAGGCTGCACTGAAATGGCGCTCGTGTCCATCGTCAAAAACTGGTGGAGGAACTGCCGCAGTTCCTCCATCTTCTTCCCTACACTACTAGCGCATATACCTGAATGCGTGGCATGCATAGAAGAAAGTTTGTGACGGCTCTATGAACAATAAAACGACCATCGGCATCATCGGGTGTGGCAACATCAGTTCCATCTATCTGCAAGCCCCTCGTCTCTTTGATATTTTACAGGTCACCGCTTGCGCGGATCTCGATATGCAACGAGCTATCAGTCAGGCGGAGCAGTACGGCATTCCTAAAGCTTGCACAGTCGCGGAATTGCTGGCTGATCCAGACATCGAGATTGTCGTCAACCTCACCATCCCCAATGCCCATGCCGAAGTCGCCTTACAAGCAATTGCGGCTGGCAAAGCCGTCTACGGCGAAAAACCGTTAGCCACGCGGCGAACAGATGGCAAAGCCATTCTGGAGGCCGCGCAAGCGAAACAGGTGCGCCTTGGCAACGCCCCTGATACATTTCTTGGGGGAGGTTTTCAAACGTGCATCAAGTTGATCAATGATGGACAGATCGGCACGCCGGTTGCCGCGACAGCCTTCAGGGTGAACCATGGGATGGAACAGTGGCATCCAGACCCCTATTTCTTTTATCAACCCGGTGCCGGTCCCATGTTTGATATAGGCCCGTATTATCTCGCAGCACTCATCGCGATGATGGGTCCAATCGCGCGTGTGACGGCCTCGGTGCAGACGACCTTTCCCGAACGCACAGTGAGCAGCGAGCCGAAATTCGGCACAAAGATCCCCGTGAATACCCCAACCCACATTGCGGGGATTATGGAATTCGCCAGCGGCGCCAGCGGCACGATTCTCACGAGTTTCGATGTCTGGCATCACCGCTTACCCTTTATCGAAATCTATGGCACAGAGGGCGCCTTGAGTACACCCGACCCCAATCGCTTCGATGGCCCGGTCTACGTTCGCCAGGCAAACGACGAGACCTGGCGTGAAGTCCCTCTCACCCATGGCTATACCAGCAATTCACGTGGCATCGGTATCGCTGATATGGCCCATGCCATGCGTTCTGGCCGTCTCCATCGCGCGAATGGAGAGATGGCCTACCACGTCCTCGATATCATAGAATCATTCATGCAGTCTGCTACCGAGGGAAGACATATCACGCTTACTAGCACATGCACGCGTCCTGAAGCGTTGAATCCGGGGATACACACGTGGCAAGAGGATCAGGCCGAATAAGTAGACACCCGCTCTAGTTCTGGCTACACGCCTCCATCTACCGATCATCCATTGTTGCCATGAACTGCCGCGCGTGCCAGCCGGCACACCAGCGGCGCAACTTCTGGCAGGCTGCGTGTAGGCCCGGCCAGCGTATCAAAGGTCTCAAAGCTGCTCAGCGTGAAGAGCACGTCAACGATCTCGTCAGCAGACGCGTCAGGAGGAAGCACCTGCTGCTCAATCAACCGCTGTGTGATCGCACGTACTCCCTGCCGTCTCCGCTCGTCTCTTGCCCGGACCACCTGCTCAAAATCCGGGTCGAGGGCTGCCAGCGCTCGCAGCCGGCGGGTGACGAGCCGGTCGGCATCCCAAAAGCGGCCAAAGACTAGCAGGTACTGGGTTAGCACGTCGAGCGCCTCCGTCTGGCGAAAGGCGTTCGCGAGGTGTTCCATTCCACCGCTGGCCGCCAGGGCATCGCACAAGGCTTCGAGCAGCCCGCTCTTCGAACCAAACTGGTGATAAATGGTCATGCGAGCGACGTCTGCCTGGCGAGCCACCTGATCAAGAGAAAAAGAAGAGAAACCATCACTTGCTATCAGTAATTCGCGCGCGGCGCTCAGAATGCGAGATCTAGTCTGCTCGGTAGCTGCCTGGCGCTGGCCGAGCCGGTACGGGCGAGGACTCATAGGTAACTTGACTCCTCCAACA
>JALYVR010000111.1:6227-10730 GCA_030853145.1 Chloroflexota bacterium
CTATTGTATAGTCTGTATATCTAAAATATTAAATTGGTTAGACTGTCTACAGAATAGTTTATATGCCGGCTCCTGTAAAGGGAAAAGCCGGTCATTCAAAAGGAGAAGCACTCATATGCCCCGAGCATTTCGTTTTGGCCTTGTCGCGGCCCATGCTCCCTCGCGGAGCGCCTGGGTCAGCATTGCCCGCCGAGCCGAGGAACTTGGCTATGCCACCCTGTTAATGCCGGATCGCACAACTGCCGGTACTCTTGCGCCTATGCCAGCATTAGCTGTCGCGTCTGCGGTTACCTCCTCGCTGCGTGTTGGCAGTTATGTGTTCTGTAACGGGTATCGTCATCCTGTGCTTCTCGCTAGAGAAGCCGCCACCCTTGATCTACTTTCAAATGGTCGCTTTGAACTTGGCCTGGGAACGGGCGTCTCTTCAGTTGAGTTTGAACAGATGGGGATGCCATTTGCCAGTGCGGGCGCGCGTATTGGCCAGCTTGAGGAGACCATTCAGGTGATCAAACAGCTCTTCACAGAAGAAGAGGCAGTCAATTTCAGCGGCAAGTATTATACAGTGACAGAGATGAAAGGAAATATCAAGCCGGTCCAGAAGCCACACATACCTATTCTCGTGGCAGGTGCGGGAGAACGGATGCTCAGATTGGCAGCTAGAGAAGCCGATATCATTGCCATCGGCTCAAAAATCAGCGCACGTGGGGCGGACCCGACAGACGCCTCTCTGGAGCAAAAGATCGCCTGGATCAAAGAGGCTGCTGGCCAGCGCTTCGCTGAGCTGGAACTGAGCCAGACGATCTTCGACCTGGAGATCACCGATAGTGGCACACCCCTCTTCCCCCAGGCAGGAGGGTGGTCCATGCCAAAGAGACCATTGAGCACTGAACAAGCAGTGGCCCATCTCCTTGAGGAGCGTGAGCGCTACGGATTCTCCTACCTGCACGTCTCTACACAACAGATGGAGAACTTCGCACCGCTGCTTGCACGCCTGGCCGGAAAGTAAAAAAGGAGAGACGGTGATACAACCTTCAACTTATGAACGCGCCGGCTGTTCTTCGATTACCTCATAGTAATCGTATGTTCTGATGGTGCGAAAGCCGCAAGACTCGTAGAGTCCGAGGGCGTTGGCGTTCTTCGTCTTCACGTCAAGAGCGACGGTGGGCCAGTGTTCCTCAAGCAGCAGATCAACGATTGCCAGGAGCATTTGCCGGCCGTAGCCGCCCGCAATAGAGAGGCATACAGATTAAGGAGCCGGAATGAATACTACCGAAACAGCTAGACTAGGAGTTGGGGGAGGACTATCAATGCTTTGGTTTGAGCGAAGGTATTGACAACATACTGTCAATATATTATCGTAGGATTGTGCAAGAATTTCTAAGACCTGAAGATCCGCTGAGTCATTTTGCAATCAGCATCTTCCGTATTAATGGAGTTCTTTTGCGTAACGGTGACCACATCACGAAGGCTATCGGACAAAGTAGCGCGCGCTGGAATGTGCTCGGTCAAGCGAACTTTAACCCCCAAACCGTGGCCCAGATAGCCCGCAACATGGATCAGGTGCGCCAAAGCGTTCAGAGGGTGGCCGACATGTTGGTGCGCGGGGGGTTAGCCAATTACGTCAATAACCCCCAGGACAGGCGCGCCAAGCTGCTAGCTGTCACCACCAAAGGTAAAATCGTCATAGGCGAAATCAACGCCCGCAATGAAGCATGGTCCCAGCACATCACCCTAAAGCTAGGGTCAGATAACCTCGCTTTGCTGGCTCGCCAGTTGGAACAGATTGCTGCCGTTTTAGAACAAAATGAGACTAACCAAGGAGTTTAGCCATGGGACAGATCGCCCCTGTTAATAAAACCTTTACAGCCACCATTGAAGACCGCGATGGCTGGGCATGTGTACAGTGGCCCGAATCGGTTGCTTTCTTCGGTTCTACCAGGTCTGTCAAGGTCAGAGGTACCATGAGTGGTATCGCCTTCCAGACAGCTTTTATGCCATGGGGCGATGGCACACAATTCTTGCCCGTAAGTAAAAAATTACTCAAAGCTATGCAGGCACAACCTGGTGATGGTATTGAAGTGTACTTAGAGGAACAGCTTTGAACAACCCGTTCTTCATTGGGCTCGACAGTAATGATCCGGCGAAAGTTATACTCGGCGCGGCGTTTACGTCCTACACGGTACAGTTACGTGATGCGTCAGTACATTATGTATCGGGCGGTAGCGGTCCGGCGATTATTTTTCTGCACGGATTCTCGCAAGACTGGTATGAGTTTAGTCAGGTTATGTGCTTGCTTGCTAACAGGTACACCGTTATCGCAGTTGACCTACGGGGCATCGGAAAGTCAAAAGCTACGCGAGCTGACTATGATGCGGAGACGCTGGCCAATGATATTCACGAACTGGCCAGCCAGCTTGCTATTAAAGACCCCTACATCGTCGGCCATGATATGGGCGGCATGATCGCATATGCGTATGCCCGTCTATACCCTACGGAAACACGAGGTATTGCTATATTGGATGGCCCGCTGCCCGGTACGCCCAGCACCGACCTCATGGTCAAGCTGCCTTTCCTCTGGCACTTCGCCTTTCACCGTCTACCCAAACTTCCCGAACGGCTTATTGGTGGTCGTGAGTACACCTACTTTAAAAGGGCATTCTTCCTTCGCTTCGCAAAGGACAAGCAGGCAATGACAGACGCAGACATGCGTCACTACGCGAGCGCCTATAAACTTCCCGAACAGCTGCGAGCTGGGCTTGGCTTGTATCGAACCTATCAAAAGAACCGGGTATTCATGAGATCTCACCGCGACGAACTGCATGTGCCCATACTCCTCCTTGAAGGCGACTATGGCTCTGGTAAGCCCGGCCTAACAGCCAAAGAGCTAGCCAATAAGTTTGGCTGCCGTAACGTGACCGCGCAGGTAGTGGTAGGTTGCGGGCATTTTATGACTGATGAGCAGCCACGCGTCATAGCAGACTTCCTTCAAAACCAAGTATAGGAATTTTGCAAAAACAAAAAACCTCAAAACATGAAAGTTCTTTAAATGGTATCTAAGCTGGCTGGGGAT
Source organism: Chloroflexota bacterium (assembly GCA_030853145.1). Classification (GTDB taxonomy): domain Bacteria; phylum Chloroflexota; class Ktedonobacteria; order Ktedonobacterales; family Ktedonobacteraceae; genus JALYTT01. The sequence continues at coordinate 9,298 of JALYVR010000111.1, forward strand.
ACGGGATTCGAACCCATGACCATCATCTAAGTATTACAAGCTGAATTAGTTACTCTCACGAGTACTAGCTCAAACATCGGTGTATCACTGTTGCGGTTTGAGTAGCGAAAAGCATACTCATTCGCATATTGTTGCAGATACCTAGGATCGCAATGGCGATAGACTCCATAAATGCCACGCTTAAAGATACTCCAGAAGTTCTCGATGTTTTGGGTATGTACTCGACCAATGACATACTGCTGCTGGCTGTGATTGATGGTCTCATGCTTATAACCTTTACTCTTCAGCAGACGGTAGGAGCCGTGTTCGTCCGTATATATGGTTGCAGACTTGTCGATGCTCCTTTGGATTTCCGGAACTAAGATTCGTACGCCAGAACTTTTAAGTTGAACCGCAAAAAACTACTATCAATAGTTTTCCTAAACCGGATGAGGCAGTAAATGGATGGTCGCTTCATTTGTAAGGAAGGGAACCTATGGATACAATACATCATGCTTATGGTGTCCCTCACAGCTAACAAGTTTTTTTGCAATAGGTATTATCAATATGTTAGTAAATGCCCTGAAGAGTGAGCACCTTTTGACATCAAGAGTAAGCACTTGACTCGGAGAGTGAGCAGGCAGACTGGTGTAAATGTGTGGATTCGATGCGGTACTTTTTTGGGGATTATCTGAGGTAATCTATGAATGGAAAAAGAGTTCGAAGAGCCTGTGAAGCGGTTTTCTTGACGAGAGAAAGAGGAGACTACCTCAGATAATTGTACAATTTTGCTATCATCGAATCTGAACATTTACAGACTGGTATGCATAGCTGTGCTGCTCACTCTTCAGGGCAAAATGAACGTAATTCACCCATTTACTACCAGAGTAACGCCTTACCGATGAAAAAGGCCAATTTGAATGTACACTCGATAGGTGAAAAACAATCGCTCTGAAGCCATTTCTCAGGCCATCAATGACGAGGTGCTCATCCTTCAGGGCAAAATGCCCACTCAGAGGGCAAAACCTGCTCACTCTTCAGGGCATTTACTATATGTGTCAAGCATCCTGGGTCTCCCGCACTTTTGATGATTCAGGTAAACACTGCCTGCTTGTTGACAAATAGAGGGCTAGTGAGTAAGCTTGTAGAGCGGCTTCAGCAAAACAGAGAAGTTTGCAAAAACTGCCAAAAATCCTCTCAGATCTCCTCAACCCCGAATCATCAAAAGTGCGGAAGACCCAGCATCCTTTAGGTCGGTTTCGTTTGCTTGATCACTTGCCGTGAGTTCTGTTTTGATTGTGCCTGTTGTGCTATGTTGATACACGTTTTCTTTCCTCAACTTGGCGGGTATATGCGTCAGAAAACAGGTGTATGCTGTGCATCTCTCTATCAAGTCTTTCCCCTTTTTGTGTCCATGTAAGCATGGAATGTCGCTTCAGCGACAGGGTCGCCCC
>JALYVR010000759.1 GCA_030853145.1 Chloroflexota bacterium
GGTAGCCGGGGAAGCGCTCGTCGCGCGACATGGCCCAGGTGAGACGTGTCGCCGTCATGAAGATCACCAGGCCGCAGGCAAAGATCGAGAAGGTCACCAACACCAGGAAGATATCGCCAACGACAGCCCCCAGCACCTTCGTGACAATATCCGCCACGGGCGTCGTGGAGCCCGCCAGGGCTTTGAGGTCGCCGGAGGCCAGGTTGAGCGCGATGAGGAAGGCGAAGCCCACAACGCCGCTCAGGACGACGGCGGACCACATAGCAAAGGGTACCACGCGATGCGCGTCCTGCGTCTCTTCAGCCAGGTTGGCCGCCGACTCAAAACCTACAATGGTGTACGCCCCTAGCAAGAAGGAGAGCATGAACGGGCCAGTGGCAAAAAGCGCGCCCGGATTGAAGTACCCATTCGAGGCAATAGCACCCATCGTAAACAGGTGATCAGGATGCAACAGCCCGCGCACGGCTCCCACAACGATCAGCAACACCGTCAGACCAACAATGCCCACCACCTCGGTACCCACTGCCGCGTTATTGATGCGCGTGGACCAGTAGGTGGAGAACATGACTAGCAGCATCTGGAGGAGGATGATAATAATGGTGGCCAGCCAGGCATTCACGGCGGTCTCTGTATAACCAAAGAGGCTGGGCAGCACCACCTGGGCAATGGAATAGTCCACCGAGACGATGACTACTGTGAGAAACGTAAAGGAGACCCAGCCGATGAGCCAGCCAACTTTGGCATTGAGCAGGCGCGAGGCCCACTGATAGGAGTAGCCCGCCAGCGGGATACGCGAGGCCAGGGCGGCAAAGACCAGCGAGACGAACAACTGGCCCAGGACGACGAAGGGCCACGTCCAGATGCCCAGAGGTCCGCCCCAGTTCAGAACCGAGCCATACGTAGAAAAGATGCCGGTAGTAATTGAAATGAATGAGAACCCAACCGCGAAGGATGCAAAGCGCTTAAGCTCGCGCCGGAATTCCTGCTGGTAGCCATACCCCTGCAGGATGTGCTCCTCGGCTCCGCCTTGCACCTGGGTGTTTTCTGTGAGCGACATGGGTCAGCTCCTTTCGATGGATGCTGGATGACGTTTATGGTTTGTCAGAATCGTTGAAAAGCGTGGCCACATTGGCGGCAAATTGCGCCGTCAGGCGCCGCGAGGTCGAACGCACGATGGCTTCGCCCAGGCTTGCCAGCCGCCCAAACATCGTGAGATCCATGCTATACTGGACATCGGTTCCTTCCGTCACAGCCACAAGATCAATGACCAGCCGCGCCCGGAATGCCCCGGCCATAGCCAGCGGCTCCCCGACCATCTCGGCGACGAGATGACGCGGCTCCTCGGTCTCCAGCAATGTGCCCTGCGCCTTTGAGCGGATGGTCATGAACTGGACTTTGACCGAGAGTACGGCCTCGTAGTGGGTCGCGTCCTGCTGCCGTGCCTCTTCGCAGCCTGGTATGACCCGGCACAGTTGCGTCGGGTCCATGAAAAGATGCCAGACCTCTTCCTGAGGCGCATTGACGATGACTGAGCCGTTCAGCTTCATGATAATCCTCCCGCGATAAGAGAAGCGACCTCCTTCCCCATAGTAATCGAGTTGCTGTGATCGAGCGAAGGCGCGACGGCCGTGCCGGTAGCATAGATGCCCGCGATGTTTGTCTGGTAGCCGGCATCAACCTGGATGGCTCCGTTCTCCCTGGTGAGGATGCCGCTGCCCTTGAGCCAGTGGGTGTTTGCCAGCATACCGGCGGCGTAGACCAGCATATCCGCCTCCTGCTCAACAATCTGGCCAGCACGACGCAGCCTGACTCCCTCCAGACGTGGAAAGCCTACGATCTCCACGATCTCGTCCGCCACTCCGCCATGCCCATCACGCCCGCCAGCATTTGCCGCGGATGCGATATGCGTGACCTGTAGCCCGGCCTCGCTCAGGCGCCGCGCTGTGGCTTCCGCGTAGCGACCGCTGCCATACACGAGCGCTTGCCTGCCCGGCAGGTAGCCGCGCGCGAGCAACTGCAGCGCCAGGATCGGCGTCATCACACCTGCGGGCCGCGTGCCGGGGATCTGCGCGTGCTCGCGCGTGACCTCCAACCCGCCACAGGCGATGAGCACACGCTGCGCGCGTATCTGCCTCGTTCCCTGCCGCTGGCGCACCATGACGATGTGCGGCTCACCAGGGTTCAAGGCCGGCAGCAGGCCCACCGCCGTTGTCCCGAAGCAGGTCGTGACGCCCGCCGGCGCCTCAAATGTCCGCGTCAGTTCCCAGGCGTCCTCAAAGCCAGCGGCGGGCAGCAGCGGTTGTAAAAAACCGCCCGCCGCTTCCTGGTAATCCAGCACGACCGTCCGCGCGTTGCTGGCGTCGGCGCTCAGCATACTCAAAGCGCTCAGGCCCGCGCCTACAATTGCCAGATCATAGCGTTCTTCCATCTACATCTGCCTCCCCGGTGCAGGCGCTTCGGGCTTGTAAACGGCGCCCCTACGATTAACGGCGCCCCTCCGTTTGATGGTGTCTATGATAGGGCTTGAGTGGGCAGCGTTCTTTTCTAGAGTCAAGGGGTCGCGTCCAAGCTGCTGTTGGAAGAGGTCGATGAGCTGCGGCAGGCAGATATTGCCCTGGCAATCGCCCAGCATCGCCCCCGTGCGCCGCTTGAGGCTATCCAGCGTTCGGGGTGGCAGCGAACTACGCAGGGCCGCCAGCACCTCTCCCCGCGTGATTGAGCGACACAGGCAGACGACATCGCCCTCATCGGCCCGCGTATCGGCCAGGTATGCAGGCAGTTCCGCCTGGAAAGTGC
>JALYVR010000112.1 GCA_030853145.1 Chloroflexota bacterium
GGACTGGCCCTGCCGCGTTTGCTCTGGCCGACGGAGGTCGCGGGGACGATTACAGTCGCTGCCGCCGGGGCCACCGGCCTGCCGGTAGGCACGCCTGTGGCGGCCGGGACCATTGACGCCTGGTCCGAGGCGCTCAGCGCCGGGGTGCGCAATGCTGGCGATCTGATGCTAATGTACGGTACGACGATGTTTATGGTGCAGGTGCAACACGTGGCCCTGGTGCATCCTAAGCTCTGGAGTACGGCCGGGGTCCTGCCCAATACCTATACCCTGGCGGCGGGCATGGCCACCTCAGGGGCGCTCACTGGCTGGTTCAGACATATGGTTGGCGATCTGCCGTATGCCACACTTTTACAGGAGGCGGCCGAGGTCGCCGCCGGCGCGGATGGATTGGTGATCCTGCCCTACTTCGCGGGAGAGCGCACCCCCTTGTTTGACCCCAGGGCGCGCGGCGTCATCTGTGGTCTGACCCTCCGCCATGGGCGTGGTCATCTCTACCGGGCGCTGCTCGAAGCCACCGCCTACGGCGTGCGCCACATTCTGGAAATTATGCATGCCAGTGGCGGTACAAATCAGCGTCTGGTTGCCGTGGGAGGAGGCACGAAAGGCGGACTCTGGACGCAGATTGTCTCGGATGTGACCGGCCTGCCACAAGAACTGCCCAATGAGACCATCGGCGCCTGTTACGGCGACGCGCTGATGGCGGCTATTGCCGTTGGCCTGGCCACACCAGATGCCCAGTGGAATCCTATCGCGACCATCGTTGAGCCACGCAGCGACACCTGCGCAATCTATCACACGCTCTACGATGTATACCGCCAACTCTACCTGGCCACGCTCACCCAGGTCCATCAATTGGCGGATATGCAGGGAGGCTGAGGGTAATGTACGTAGACGAGCAGGGCACTCCATGTCCTGCTCTATAGCTCCTTAACGCGTTTTTCTCTTTCCAGAGGAAGAAGTCCTTCTCTAGAAGGATGAACTGCCATCATCCACGAGGCGATTCTCCTTCTTATCAGAGGAGTTGATCCTGTGAAAAAAAGCCATCAATTGTGTGTCTAATAGGCGAATGTAGTCTCTGCCATATTGACCATTTTCCAACCTGTCAAAGAGATGAATGGGAAGATCCTGCGCTATCTCAGTACTACACGAGCCAGCAGCCAGAGCAATGGCTGCGACCGTATCCACATCACCTGAAAACTGAATGCATGTTTTCAACAAATCCCCCATAGTATCGCATCTGGTAAGAGCAGTCACCGCAGCCTGCACGCTCATCCATCCCTGGGACTTTACTTTGTCCGTCCAGGGACTTGCCCAGCGGCCAGGCACCTGTTCTTCCAGGAAAGCACCAAGTTCAGATTTGGGACCCAGGTGGTAGAGAAAATAGTGCGTCATGAGTGCGGCTACGACTGCCGCATTGATGCCATTGGGCGTGTTATGCGTTAGAGCAGCTTGAATAGTACAACGCTCGACTACCAGAGAAATGGTTGGATAGATACCAATTGGCGCAGCGCGCATCGCTGCGCCACTCTTCTCGCTGCCTGGGTTGATATCTTTGAGAAACTGCTCGCCATCACGTACATGCTCTAAAAAGTGGTAGAAACCGGTGGCGTATCCCCTCCTGGGATCGCGCTGAAAGACCTCGACAAACTTGTGTGCCAGCACTGCTGGCTGCCAGGGTTCGCCCGAAACAATGGTTTCAGCAATGGCCAGGCTCATTTGGGTGTCATCGGTATAGCAACCGGGCTGGATGTTATGCCTGGGATGTTTCACATAACGGGAAAGGTTGTTCTGCTGGCGAATCATCTCTGAATCTGCATATTCAAAGCCGGCTCCATAGGCATCGCCAATAGCCAGTTCAAGTAACATATGATATGCACTCCTCTCTCAGATTGTGAAGCCGCTTCCATCATGCAGCGATTTCTGCCAATGTGTACTAGTCACGGTGAGCGACTCACCCTTTGACATCCACCTGCCTGTATGATAGCATTTCTGTATCAACCTGGTCGTGGGGGTGACATCACCATGCGCAACTCCAGAGGTAGGCATAGTAGCATGCCGAAACCAGGAAGATGTGATAAGGAAGGCTAATGAATACTCTACGCACATTCTATGGACCAAATGCAGGCTATGTCCTTGAATTATATGAACGTTATCAACAAGATCCCAACTCGGTAGACGCGGCAACGCGGGAGATGTTTGCCCACTGGATGCCCTCGCAGGAGGAGATGGCCGGGGAGACTGCCGATGGGCAGTACACGCAGGCTCCCCAGGTCTCGCGCATCGTGGCGACCTCTGCCCTGGCCCATGCCATCCGTGAGCGCGGCCACCTGGGCGCGCACCTTGATCCCCTGGGTACCCCGCCGCTGGGCGACCCGGCGCTCTTAGAGGAGACGCATGGCCTTCGTGATGAAGAGCTTGCGCATCTGCCGGCCAGCATTATAGGGGGCCATGCCGGCGAGGGGGTGAGCAATGCCCTGGAGGCGGTCGCGGCTCTGCGGGCGATGTATTCTGGCACGATCAGCTACGAATTTGACCAGGTGAAGAGTGCCAAAGAGCGCCGCTGGCTGCGCGATGCCGTGGGACTGCGCTGGTATCACGAGACGCCCAATAAGGCCGCCAGCCGCAAGCTGCTGCAACGGCTCACCCAGGTGGAGGTGTTTGAGCGCTTCCTGCAGCAGACATACCCCGGTCAGAAGCGCTTCTCGATTGAGGGAACCGATGTGCTGGTGCCGATGCTGGATGAGATCACCGAGGGGGCTATCGAGTCGGAGACGCACGAGCTGATTATCGGCATGGCCCATCGCGGTCGCCTGAATGTGCTGGCCCATACGCTGGGCAAATCCTATACGGCGGTCCTCTCGGAGTTTGCCCATACTAAGCACGAGGAGGGCGTTCCCCTGACAGATACCTTTGGCTTCGGCTGGACCGGCGACGTGAAGTATCACCTGGGCGCTGAACACGTGCTTGGCACCGTTGGCCTGCGCGTCATCCTGACCCCCAATCCGAGTCACCTGGAATTCGTGAATCCGGTGGTCGAGGGCATGACGCGCGCTTCGCAGGAGACCTGTGATACAGCGGGCGTGCCGGCTCAGGATGTGGACCGCACGCTGCCCGTGCTGATTCATGGTGACGCGGCCTTCCCCGGCGAGGGCATTGTGGCCGAGACCTTGAACCTGTGGCAGTTGAAGGGCTATGCGGTCGGTGGGACCATCCATATTATTGTGAACAACCAGCTTGGCTTCACCACCGATCCCCAGGAGAGCCGCTCCACGCATTTCGCCAGCGACCTGGCCAAGGGCTTCGAGGTGCCGATCATTCATGTAAATGCCGATGACCCTGAGGCGGCCCTGATTGCGACGCGCCTGGCCTTTGGCTATCGCGACGAGTTCCACAAGGATATCCTGATTGACCTTGTGGGTTACCGGCGCTGGGGCCATAACGAAGGCGATGAGCCGGCCTTCACGCAGCCGCAGATGTACGACCGTATCCGCTCGCATCCGACCGCGCGCGAACTCTACGCGCGCACGCTTGAGGAGCAGGGCTTTGTTTCGTCAGAAGAGGCCGAGGCGCTGGTCAAAGAGGCCTTCACTGTGCTGGAGCAGGCAAAAAAGGAAGTTGACAGCGGGCTGCATCCCCTGACCCAGGAAGAGGGTCATGGAGCGAATGGGCATCACGAAGAGATGGAGCTGCCCGCTGCGGTAGCGGCCGAGCAGCTTATAGCTTTCAACAATGAATTGCTCACCTGGCCCGAAGGCTTCACCGTCAACTCGAAGCTGGCGCGCCTGTTGCAGCGCCGCGCGACGGCTATGGGAGCGGAGGGCGGCATCGATTGGGGGCAGGCGGAGGCGCTGGCCTTTGCCACGATTCTGGCCGCTGGCACCCCCATCCGCCTGACCGGGCAGGATACGGAGCGTGGCACCTTCAGCCATCGCCACGCTGTACTGCACGATATCAATTCCGGCGCGCGCTACGTGCCGTTGCAGCACCTCTCCGAGGCGCGAGCGCCGTTTTCGATCTTCAACAGCCCGCTGACCGAGGCGGCGGCGCTGGGCTTCGAGTATGGCTATAGCGTCTACGCATCCAGCGCGCTGGTGCTCTGGGAGGCCCAGTTCGGCGACTTCGCCAATGTCGCGCAGGTCATTCTTGACCAGTTCATCTCGGCGGGGCGCGCGAAATGGCGGCAGGACTCTTCGGTGGTGCTCTTGCTGCCGCATGGCTACGAGGGGCAGGGCCCGGATCACTCCAGCGCCCGCCTGGAACGCTACCTGCAACTGTCGGCGGGGAATAACTGGCGCGTAGCCAACTGCTCGACGGCGGCGCAATACTTCCACTTGCTGCGCCAGCAGGCCTTTAACCTGCTGCGCGAGCCGCGGCCGCTGGTGATCCTGACACCGAAGAGTCTGCTGCGCCATCAGATGGCGGCGGCGAAACTCGACGATCTGACCCAGGGGACCTTCCAGCCGATCCTCGATGATCAGGCGGCGCGCTCCCACCCGGAAGCCATCCGGCGCATCGTCCTCTGCACTGGCAAGATCGCGATAGACCTGCTGACCTACAGAGGCCAGGCCGATCCCGGCGATGTGGCTATTGTGCGCGTGGAGATGCTCTATCCGCTGGCGACTGACCACTTGAAGGCGGTGCTTGCCAGCTATCCTCAGGTGCGCGAGGTGGTCTGGGTGCAGGAGGAGCCGCGCAACATGGGCGCCTGGAACTACATAGCGCCCCGGCTGCACGATCTCGCCGGTCCCGATATCGAGGTGCAGGTGATCGCGCGCCCCGAACGCTCCAGCCCCGCGACCGGCTTCATAGATCGCTATGAGGCCGAGCAGCACGCGATTATCGAGCAGGCTTTGCAACCCATAAGCACGGTATCTAAAGAGAAAGAGCGGGTATAACATCATAAGCGGTGGGGGCTGACTGGCGAGGCAAGCCCCGCCCTACGGAACGACGCCCCTACCTGGCGTGGGTGTGTGGCGATGGGGAGGGCAGGCGAGCGGCGCTCGTACATTCAGTGCCGGCATGGTTTGCCTTTGGATGATGGGGGGTGTGACAGATGTGACGGTTGTGATGAGTGAGGTGGACGGATGATGGGGGGTGTGACAGATGTGACGGTTGTGATGTAGTGAGGTGGACGGATGATGGGGGGTGTGACAGATGTGACGGTTGTGATGATGGGAGAAGAGGGAGGAAGCATGAAGGGGAGGCCTTTCTTGTCTATGAGAGTGGTGGTGTGGGAAGAAAGCAGGCAGGTGGTCTCTTACTTCTGAGAAGTATAGCATATATTTGGAAAGCAAGCAAGTGGTTTTTTTGAAAATGGGGATCTAGCATTGATCAGGGAATACGGGAGAGGGTACCGCTATGGAAACAGAAGCCATGGTTTGCTTCGAAATACATGGATATAATCCAGGCATAGCTAAAGCACTGTGCAGGCCGGGTCTCCTCCATCTTGTGCATGGGCAAGGAATGCCCTGTGATTCCCTTCACACCTTTTGAGTGTTCCGGAAGAGCTGCCCCAGGTTATTGAGCACGCTCGCGACAACAGGATGCTGTGTCCCAGGGCCCGTTCGTAGATGTTCAGGGCGCGTTGGTACAGCGGCTCGGCTTGCTGGTAGTGTTCCTGGGTGTCCGCGAGGAAGGCCAGGTTATTGAGAAAGAGGGCCACATCGGGATGGTCAGGTCCCAGCGCCTGCTCAGCGCCAGTCAAGGCGCGCTGATAGAGCGCTTCGGCTGGCTGGTATTTTCCTAGCGATTCATAGATATCCGCCACCTTATTCATGCTGTGAGCTGTCTCCGGGTGCTTCTCTCCAAGTGTTTTCTCACGAATGGCAAGTCGAGATGGTGCCCAACCAAAGGTGTGGTAGTAAGCTCTGCTCGCTGGTTTAGACAGGTAGGCCTATCAGTGTATTTCTGATTTCGCTCGCTTGCCTACAACTTTTTCATACACCCATACCCGCTCAAGGTCAGGGCTTTGGAGTTTACCCGTTTTGCCTGTTTCCTCGCTTTTCAGCAGTATCGAAGAGAGGGCATAAAGCTGAGTGTTTCCTCACTTTAGGACAAAGGATCGCGATCCTCTCTATTACTGCAAATCCTGTATTTCGGGTACACTCCAAAGCCCTGGCTCAAGGTTCTATCAACTTGATTTCTAGCGGAAAACAAGCTATAGTGTTGCTCATACAGATATGAGCGTCTACGAGACCTCTTTGGCTTTGTGAAAGCAGATGAAAGCATGCATGCTATGAAAATGCGTGGAACTGCTACGGACAAACTCGCTGATGTTATTCAAATGCTGCTCTTCGTTCATAAAACTGGAATTTTGACTGTTCAGCGTGAAAATTCTACTCATTCTCTCGAAGAAGGATCTCTTTTCTTGCGGGAAGGGCAGATTGCAGATGCGGCGATTGGAAATTTGCGAGGTGTGGATGCCCTCAAAAAACTTAACACCTGGACAAAATGTTACTTTGTATTTCAGGCCTTGTCACCATCGGCAAGTTCTCCGCTCGCCCCTCCCGCATCCGCACCGCTTGAACAACCACCTGAGCGACAAACCAGGCCATTATTGCCCGCCACAGCCTCTTCTTCTGTCATTCCTTGTCGGACACAACAATTTCAGGAGAACCTGCCGGACTTTGACCGTCTCGGCGTCTCACGTATTCACCGGCAGCTTTTTTTACTTGCCGATGGGCAACGTTCGATAGAAACATTGGCAAAATTGCTTGGCCGCCAGCCACAGGAAGTCTTGCTGTTGCTCAGAGATCTGGAAAATCTTCATCTGTTGCGTCGTTTGTAGCCCTAAGAACAGGTAGGTACATCTCATGATACAATCTCTCAGAAACGCTGGTTATCCAACCAGGCGCTTTTCACTCTCTGTATATATATCGTTTCTTTTGATAGCCATCGCGCTCTTAACGCTTATAGCTACTATTAGTAGCATCGAAGTCTTTTTACGACCCGCTCTGATTAATCAGATAAGCTCAGATATGGAAAAAGATGCTCAAACACATATCCAATTAATTGATACATATTTCTCCGAACGGCTGAATGATGTAAAAATTCTAAGCGCGTCACGACCACTTAAATCGCTCTTAAGCGGGAATCGGGTTGACACTGGCGCGGTTTCGGATCTCTTGTTCTCCGCGTTTCACCGCGATGTTGCCGATTATATCAGCATCTCGGTCCTGAATACACAGGCACAGGTTGTGCTCACCTATCCAGCCGCTCCGCAAAGCCACGGTTCCTACCTCATTCAGCCCGAGGCACTAACACAGCTCCAAACCTCTTCCGGGGTTGTCGCTTCTGATGGCTTCTACGATCCACTTGCCAATAACCCCTCTATTGATCTCTATGCACGCGTTTTCAATGACAATTTCCAGCCGTTAGGAACGATACGCGCATCAATCAGCCTGCATCGTCTCTGGGAACCAATCAATAGCGAGACACAGGCCAATGGACCCGGCAGCTACGCTTTTGTGCTCGATCAACATGGCGTGCGCATCGCTTATACTAATCCCGATCATTCGGGCTTTACCCGGCCACAGTACTTGTTTAAGGCTATCGCACCTCTCTCTACGAGTTTTCAAGGGCAGATTCAAAACGAAAACCTGTATGGCAATTCCGCGAACCCGGTGACAAGTATCGACGATACTACGCTTGCTTCCCTACAAAACCCAAGCCAGCAGACAGCCATTTTTCAATTTAATCCCGCTGGCCAGGGACAGGCTTTCGTAGCGGCCAGATACAGTAGCGCGGTGTTTCCCTGGACCTATTTCGTCCTTAAGCCACTTAATGCTGTCACTGGCCTGGCCGACCAGCAGTTGCAGACTGTTATTCTCATCGTCTCGATAGTAATCCTATTTGCGGTAATCATCGGCGGCCTCGCAGGCAGGCGTATCGCGCTCCCTATCATGCGTTCCGTCCTGTCGTTGCGCAATAGTAGCGAGATCTTGAAAGGCCTGGCCGAACAGGAAGAAACAGTCGCGACCGAACAGACATGGATGGTCGAAGCCTCCCAGATAGCGATGAAATCTGTCAAATACTATACCTTCGTGGTTCGCAAAGCCTCGCGGCGCCTCGCATTTCTCTGCAAAGATTTAAAAGAAGATCCCCGTCATTTTGATCAGAACAGGCTAACTCAGGTGCTCAATGAAATGGCACAGATGGTGGAATACATCGAACTCGCCATGAAATATCAGGAACAGGTCAATGAAAAACTGGCATCATCGATCCGCATGACAACGCAAACCGCCACGCAGCTTACCAGGGATGCGAAATCTACCGATGAAACTGCCGCGCAATTGGAACAAATTGTACAACAACTTACGCGTGTCGTTGGAACGAGCACACTCCCATAGAACTGAAATAACCAGGAGATTTTTATTACGCGTATTCAACGTCTTATCCATATCTCATGAAGGGAGATACATTGTCTATGAATACCAGATATAGTCGTCGCCGTGCCCTGAGTCTGGGACTGGGCAGCCTGGGTAGCCTTACTCTGCTCAGTCTGGCAGGCTGCGAAACGCTAGCTCAACCGCTCGCAAACCAGGGCAATGCCTCTATGCGCATGTTCTTCTGGGGTTCCGCGGCGCGCAATCAACTGACAACTAGAGCGATTGATCTTTTTCACCAGAATCATCCCTCTATCACCATCACTTCGCAATACTCAGGCAATGATACCTACTATACCAAGCTTGACGCGCAAATCGCGCATGGCCAGACGCCTGATCTGATTCAAATGGATATGCGCTACATATCGGGATATGTGCGCAAGGGCATCTTGCTTGAACTTTCTGAGCTTATTTATGATCAGGCTATTAATCTCACTGATTTCGACGCAGGTCAGATTATCGGTAGTAAAGTTAACAACGGCATCTACGGCGTCTCATTGGGCAGTAACTATCAGTGCATGTTCTATGATAAGACACGGCTGACAAAAGCTGGTTTTGAACCGCCAACAGTGGGTATGACCTGGGAAGAGTTCTCACCCTATCTGATTAATCTTTCGGCAGCTCTGGGCAAGGGATCGTATGGATCTTCAGATAGCAGTGGAAATTACGATAATTTCGAAATCTGGATACGCCAGCGCGGCAAAGAGTTGTACACGGTTGAGGGGCTGCTAGGTTTTGAATTGGCGGAGGTAGCCGATTGGTACAATTACTGGGATACGTTGCGCAAAGCTGGAGGCTGTCCGCCGGGACATATTCAAGCATCCTTAGATCTTACTGGCACACCCGTCGACTCCAGTGTCATCAAGGGAATTGCTGTCTTTAGTCACATCTTTTCCAATCAATATGTCGCGTTCCAGGCCGCTACGCCTCATCCACTCGTATTAAGTGCTTATCCCGCTGGCACTACGCCTGGTATGTATATTAAAGTCTCTCAACTTCTGAGTATTGCGGCAAACACAAAGTACCAGGAGGACGCGGCAAGCTTTGTAAGTTTCCTCGTGACGAACCCTGGAGCAGTGAAGGCACTGGGTTTTGAACGGGGCGTGCCAGCCTCGGCTGCGGCACTAGCGTACCTCAAGCCGGCCTTTACCCCGGCGCAGCAAACTATCGTGAATTTTATGGATTACGTGGCCACCAGCGGCGTAGCGCGCACGAAGGTTGTGTTGGACCCTCCCGGGGCTGCGCATGTCGCGACATCTCTCTTGCAGGTAGCTCAGCAAGTTGGGAGCGGCAGCCTTTCTGTGTCCGCCGGTGCGCAAGCGTTCTACACGCAAGCTCAGAAGGCTACCCAGCCAGGATAGTGCGCGCCCACCCAACAACCTTGAAGTCATTGAAAACTCATCTCTGGCGCTGATAGCGCTGTCGTACCATTCATCAATAGGATGTTGCTGCCTCAAAACACTCAAGTGAGCCGTGAGTTTCTCGAACAAACGTTTGTCTTGAGGCGCAGAGAGGGCATAGGAGAAAAAGATTTTGATGGTTCTGGGCAGCGACGAAAAAGGCATCGTGGATATTCCTCCTTATGGCATATCTTCGGCCTGAAAGCGATAGCCCACGCCTGAGACGGTGTGGATGAAGCGGGGCTGTGTGGGGTCCGGCTCTATTTTGCGGCGCACCTGCCCGATATAGACATGCAGGTAATGAGCTTCTGTGCCGTAGCCCGTACCCCAGACCTGCGAGAGCAGCATGTGGCGCGTCATAATCTTGCCGCTGTTCTTGACCAGGGCCTTGAGCAGGTCGTACTCGGTAGGGGTCAACTTGACCTCGCGGCCGTCCACCTGGACCAGGCGTTGCGCGAAATCGATGCTGAGAGGGCCGGCGGTAAAAATTGGTTCGGTACCTGCCTGCGTCTGGGCTGTGTGGCGCAGGGCCACACGGATGCGGGCCAGCACTTCATTGATGCCAAAGGGTTTGGAAACGTAGTCGTCGGCGCCCAGATCGAGGGCCAGCACCTTGTCACGCTCGGTATCTTTGACCGAGAGCACGATGATCGGGAGGCTGGACTCAGCGCGCACTCTTTTGCAGACTTCCAGGCCGCTGATGCCGGGCAGACCCAGATCCAGCAGCATCAGATCCGGACGATGATTTGTGATCTCTTCAAGGGCGCTTTCACCGCTGCTAGCCGTAAAGACATCGTCACCGTGGGCGGTCAAATTACGCTGTAAAGCGCGTAAAATTTCTATCTCGTCATCAACAACCAGAATACGCGCGCCATTTTTACTCATGTACTTACACATCCTCAGTATGTTCAAGTGGCAGGGTGAAATGAAAGATGGTGCCA
>JALYVR010000113.1 GCA_030853145.1 Chloroflexota bacterium
GCGTAGGGGCGATGGCTTGCCTCGCCCCTACGCGGATCGGGACGCGCCCAACGAAGCATGGGCATGCATAACTTTTCAATGGTCCTGGCATGCAGATCGAAGCCTCTTGCCATTTACGCCGTGAACACCTACAATGTGCGCAGCAGTATGTGCTTTTGGACAGAGAAATACGTATTATTGGGAGAAATAGTTGCATGGAAGGCAGGTCACATTTACTGGTTGGGTTGACGGCGGGCGTTGTCCTTGATAGCGTGGTACACCTGACAGGCGATCCTTTGACGCTGGCGAAATATGTTCCGCTGACGCTTGTGGTGAGAAAGGCCATTTATTATTTCATGGTGGGTTTCGGGGCGCTATTGCCAGATATCGATAATGCGCGCAGCACCCTGGGGCATAAGCTGGGCTGGGTCAGTAAAGAGATCCAGCATATCGCCGGTCATCGCACGCTCTTTCACAGCTTCCTGGGTCTCTTCCTGGGTTCCTTGATAGCTATTGGCTTGCAGCAAGTGGCGATCTATCTGCTGAGCACGCGTGGCTTAAGTGTCCCGGCCACCTTGATAGGCACATCGAACCTGGTCTTTTTCGCAGTCTTATTCGGGTGTATTATGCATATTGCCGCCGACGCGCTGACTCAGGGAGGGGTGCCGTTATTGTGGCCGAACCATAAGCGCTTTGGTTTTCCGCCCAACCCGCACTGGCGTTTCCGTACAGGAACGTGGCCGGAGTTTGTGATCGTGTGGAGCTTTATGCTTCTGGTTGGTATCGGCATCTGGCAATCAGTAATCAGTATTTGAGAACTGGTGTATGATGGAACGAGTGAGTCTACGTACCCAACAACGGCTGGCCTGGGGACTTCTGGTCCTGGCCATGCTGATATATACCGTAGAGATGAGCCACCAGGCGCTGTTGCGCTACGATACCTTCAAGGCGACGGCCTTCGATCTCGGCAACATGGACCAGGTGCTCTGGAATACCCTGCACGGGCGTCCGTTCCAGTTTACCAATCAGGCCATTGATTGGTATGGGCCGCCCACGCGCCTGGCGATCCACTTTGAGCCGATCCTGCTGCCGCTCTCTTTGCTGTATGCTTTTCACGCGGACCCGCGTACGTTGCTCGTGTTCCAGACGTTAGCGCTGGCGGCTGGCGCCTTGCCGGTCTTTCTGCTCGCGCGCAAGTACCTGCCGGAGTGGCCGATCCTGGCGGCGTTGTTCTCCGTGGCTTACCTGCTCTCGCCTGCGCTACTGGGTCTGAATATCTTCGACTTCCACCCGATCAGCCTGGCAACTCCTCTGCTGCTGTATGCCCTGCTGGCATTCACCTACCGGCGCTATATCTGGTTTCTGATCGCGTGTGTACTGGCGGCGGCGTGCAAAGAGGATGTACCCCTGGCCATCGCGATGCTGGGTGTGTTGCTACTCTGGCGCTATAAACATCCCAGGCTGGGCCTCACACTGATCATTGGCGGGCTGGCCTGGTCGTTCCTGGCCTTTGGCGTGATTATTCCGCACTTCTATCCTGGCGTCCAGCATAACAATTACTGGTATCGCTACGAGACCCTGGGCAGCTCGCCCGGCGCGGCCATCATCAATCTTGTATTCCACCCGTGGCTACTCTTCACCACCTTTTTTACGATGGAGCGGCTCTACTACCTGGCAAGCCTCTTTCGGAACGTTGGCTTCCTGTGCCTGCTCGCGCCAGAATGGCTATTGCCGGCGCTGCCCAGCCTCGCGGTGAACCTGTTCAGCACCAACGATCCCTTGCTCTATAGCGGCGTGTATCACTATAATGCGCCCATTATCCCGTTTGTCATGCTGGCGGCTATCCAGGGCACGTGCCGCCTGATACAAACCTGGCGCACCTGGCGCGGGGAAGATGCGGCGAGCATACCAGGCATGGAGACGCGTGAGGTGCTCCCCGGCGTTGGCACGGCCCCCATCCGTCTCATCACCTCTCTCGGCGACCGCGTGACCAGGCTACGCGCCTGGAGTATGAGCAGGTTGGTTGTTGTAGCGTTGGCAGCTTTTCTCGCACGCCTCATCCGACCCGCGTGGTGGAGGAAACGCTGGGAGCGCTATAACCAGCGGATGACCCCCCTGGCAAAGGAGATCGCGCTACCACGTTTGCAATGGATCATCGTGATCTGGATCATCCTGATGGTAGCTCTCGATTTCCTGACCGCGGCCCCGGCTCTTAACGCGCTCTGGGCTGATCACGATCCGGGTCCGCGCGAGCAACAGATTCAACAACTGCTGGCGATGATCCCGCCCACGGCCTCTGTCTCTGCCAGCGATAATCTCAACCCGCACCTGAGCGAGCGAGAGCAGTTGGCTGTCTTCCCCTCGGTCTCAGGAACCGTGAATGGCAAGCAGTATACGGTCCAGTACGTGATCGTTGACCTCAACGCTATCTTCCCACAGGACCGGGCGCAGACGGTCAAGGAACTGAACCAGTTGGTGAATTCAGGCCAGTTTCGCCTGATGGCGCGGGCGGAGGGCGTTGTTCTGCTGGTCAGACGTAGCACTTCGCCGCTAAAGAGTGCTATAATCGATAAGGCAGATAAGCGCATCTGTATTCGCGTTTATCTCTAATTAAGAGACGGAGGAGAGTGATGAGTACTAATCCTTATCATGATGAGCCGACCAATGTGCAGCCCGTGCTCCCTCCCATGGAAGAGCTACAGCCGAGACCAGCTCCCACGCCCCTGCCGGACGGCGAGGTTGGGGACGAGCCGGATACGGATATGGATGCTGTAGGGTCAGGCCAGGAAGAGGCCCGCACGATTATTTTCGCGATCGGGAAACTCAATGATTTTCTGCTCTGGTTCCTGATGGTGCTGGAGGTGACGCTGTTCGTGCGCTTCGTCTTCCGCCTGATCGCTGCCGACTCCAGTAACATGTTCGCCGGTTTTCTTTATGCCTTAACGGAGATCGTGCTCTTGCCTTTCAGCAATATCGTGAAGACACCTTCCCTTCACAATTGGGCCTTCGAGTGGCCTACGTTGATCGCTATGGGCATCTACGCGCTGATCTTCGTCGCCGTAAGAAGCTTCCTGCGACTGCTTATCTCGACGCCCAAAGAGACTGTCGAATAGGTGCATTACAGACCTGTAGCCTACAGCGAGTCTATCGCGAGTATGGTAGGCGGGGAGCCACGGCGGGGCGTGGTGCATAGCGCTTTCGACGGCGCCGCGAATATTCTATTTCCCGGCGCGTGGATGCTCTCGCTCAATGCCTGCACTTCGCCGCGTATGCCTAATGGCCTGCACCTCGCCGTGCGGGCAGGCGCGTTCCCTTTCTCGGCGCTACGCGCCGGTATGCCCGTGCTTCTCGGCGCGCAGCGCCTGCATATCGAGGCTATCGGCTGCTCGCTTGATTTGTCGCAAGCACCCCACTGGGACCCGCATATCTATCAACATGAATGTCTGGACATGGAGATTATCACGCATAATGCCGGGCGCTTGCATGATCTGGTAGATGAGGGATCACCGCGTGATGGCATGATATATAGGGGCGCACCCCAGGGCGACCGCAAGGGATCGCCCGTACATATCACGATGCCCAGCGATGTTGTTGCCCTGGCACGTTACCTCTGTGGACGTGGAGTGGGCCTGACGCCGGCTGGCGATGATATGCTGGCCGGTTGGATGGCGGCGGGCTGGTTGATGTATGGACCTCTTCCCTGGTTCCTTGAGGCGTGCCAGAGTATCATCGCTGTTGCTATGCAGCAGACCCACCTGCTCAGCCAGGCCTGGCTGCGTTGTGCCGCTGATGGCAATGTGGCGCTGCCGGTAGTTGCCTTGCTGGAGGCGCTCGCCAGGGAGGATGTCGCGCAACTTGAGCGGGCCGCGCGAGGTGTGCTGGCGCTGGGCGCTACATCTGGTCACGACCTCATCCGGGGCCTGCTCTTGTGTCTACAAGGCTGGCCAGAGATTCACTGTCAGGCACAGCACCAGTGCCAGCCCGGTTGGTCCGGAGAGCGCGAAGAAGAGCGCGGAGCCTGGGAGTAGCGGCGCCAGCAACAATGGGCCGACGCGCAGCAGGGCGGCCGCATTCCCCAGCACGAGGGTCGCTGTGACTAGCCTGGGTGAGCGGATGGCCTTCCCGGAGAAGCCGGGTACCACGCGCACGGCGATTCCGCAAATGAGCAAGCTGATAAAACCAACGGCGAAGCTGTGCCGGATAGCATCGAGCGCGACTGGAAGGACACCGAACAAGAGCGTGGCGCTGCCATCTATGAGCAAAAGCAGCGTGCCGAGAGATGCCCACAGGTAGGCGCTGCCAATAAGCCCACGATACGGACCGTACCGGCGCTGTTCTTCATGTCTGCTCTGCCGGGCGCGCTCGGCCAGCACTTCTGGGTGAGGGGTGCTGGCAGTAGCCTGTGGCAGCAGGGGCGTCCGCTTGCGTAGCAGATGGAGGAGGTAGCCGGTAAAGAGCAGCAGCACCATGCCGATCAGGAGCCACCCCAGAGCGCTCAATAATACAGACGGCCAGCCAGGCAGCGGGAGACCGGCCAGCCAGCAAATTACCCCTGCAAAGTAAGCCAGCGCGCACGCCCGCAGCAGTTGCGTGGGAAATGGCTGGATGCGCAGGTAGAGAGGCAGCATGCGCGAGGACATTGCCAGCGCCACGGGAACCAGGAATCCGAAGAGGCCCAGAGTAATATCTACCTGGTCTCCCGCTGGCGGGACCAGGCCGCCGCCGGCAAGGGCCGCGATGCAATTGAGCAGATTCACGATGCCGGCCAGCGAAAGTCCCAGAAAGGCGCCGAAAATAAAAGGCGCGATGGAACGCACGCCTTCGACAGCACTCTTTGTGGTAGGCTTACGTGTTGTCGTGCGCACGAGCAGGAGAAAGATCGCTGGCAGGGCGCAGGCTTCCAGGACGCCGCTCAGAACTAGCAAGTCCCCCCAGAAGGCCACTCCGGTCACCGCGAGGAGCGGTTGGCTGATACAACGCAGGAGCAGGCTCGCGATGAGCATGCCTAAAATCCACGGCAGCAGCGCTGGCCCGGCCAGTGGTGTTCCGCGCAGGCGTGGCAAAAAGGAGAGCGCCACACCCGCCACAAATAGTCCCGCCCAACCGAAGAGCTGGAGATGCCCGTGCGTCTGCACGGCTGCTGCCCACCAGCTCGCTGAGGAAACTCCAAATAAGGGCGCGAGAGTGAGCACACTGGCAAGCGCAAAGCCGCCTCCACTGCCAAGCAATAACGCGGCACGCAGGTATGGCGCTGTGCGCACGAATGAGATATGGGCCTGGTGATCAGAGCTTACCAGAGGTAATGAACGCATCGCTTCTCTTCCCCTCCTCTATCATAGGACGTATTTTATCTTGTTCAGCGCACTTTATCGCCTGAGTAATATTGTATAGAATACACGCAATGAATTGTGTCTCTATGGAGAATGATATCATTTCTCAGGGGCACGAGGAGGCAAGCCAGCGCCCCTACGTGGATCACCGCACGCCTGTATACTGGCATTTTCGCCGGGTATGTGGTAATCTCTCTAGTACCATGATGGAAGATGATAGGTGTTAATGTTTCAATATGTTTCACGCCGGCACGCAAAATCACTTGCTATGCTGTGTGGCTCTGTGCTACACTAGCGGGCGTGTTGTTAGTCAGGAAATAGAACAGATGTTCACAAGGGAGGGCGTACATGGCGAAAGGTAGTAGCTATGGACAGAGCGAGAGATCGGAGGAGGAGGCGAAATATTTCCCTCAGCCGCGCCGGCGTGCTACCCGTTTGCTTTCCGAGGAGCATGAGAAAGAGCGCGACTTACTCCCGGTACCGCCCTCGAAGCTACGCCCTCACCAGCATATTGTAGATTCTGAAAGTCCCCCCTCTTCCCTGGCTCGCCATCATTCCTGGTTAAAACCGTTTGTGCTCAGCATGGCTGTCGTGCTAGTAGGCATGCTGGTATTGCTCAGCGCGGGCCTACTCCAGCGGCCTGGCAAGCCGCAGGTTGTCATGGTTCCCGGCCAGTCCTACCCTGTGCAGGTAGGCGGCTCTTATGATACGTTCAATGCCTGGGAGAACAGCAATGGGCCGCTACCACCCAAGCAGACGCTACCGAAAAATCTCGGACCGTATTCCGTGCTGGGGAAGCCAACCATTACGGTCGCCTTTATCAATAAGGTTCTGGATACCTACCATTCGCCCGCTGCCGGGAAGGGCCAGGCGCTGTATGACTATGGCGTGCAGTATGGCATCGATCCTGTGTACGGCCTGGCCTTCTTCCTGCACGAAAGCACCTTTGGCACGGCTGGTGAGGCGCGCGTCACCCACTCGCTTGGCAATCTGCGTTGTATTCCCACCAGGGCCTGTTCGGGACCCAATGGGCAGGGCTATGCGATTATGAATAGCTGGGAAGATGGCTTCTTGCAGTGGTATAAGTTGATCCGCAACCTGTACGTGGCGATCTGGGACCGCATCACCATTGCCCAGATCATCCCCAGGTACGCGCCCCAGGCCGACCACAACGACGAGGCCGCCTATATTCGCTCGGTGGAACATTCCATCGATACCTGGCACGCCGGGATCGTGGTGGTGCAATAGGAAATACGTAGGGCGTGATTTACGTGGTGATCAGGCCCTGTTCGATGGCCCGGCTCAGGGCCTCGGTGCGGCCGGAGACGTTGAGCTTCTGATAGATATTGGCCAGGTGGAAGTTCACTGTGCGCTCGCTTACATAGAGACGAGCGGCTATCTCTTTGTTGCGTAGCCCCCGCGCCAGCAGGCGCAGCACTTCTTGTTCGCGCGCCGTCAGTGTATCCTGGAGATGGCCTCCGCGCGCTTGTTTGCCGAAGCGCGAGAGCATCTGGCCGGCGAGCTGCGCCTGCACCAGCACCTCGCCGCGTGCCACGGCGCGCACGGCCTGGGCCAGTTCCTCAGGCATAATGTCCTTAAGGATGTAGCCGGCGGCGCCCGCGCGCAGCGCTTCATAGAGATACTCTTCGCGATTCTGCGAGGAGAACATCAGCACCCGCGTATCAAGGTTCAGTTGTTTGATCTGGCGTAGCGCCTCCAGGCTCTGGCCACCGGGGAGTTGCATGTCCATCAGGACCACCTGCGGCCCCAATTCGAGCGTCTCGCTGACTCCCTGAATGCCATCGGCCGCCTCGCCTACAATCTGCAAATCGGCATAGCTTTCAAGCAGACGACGCAGCCCGGCGCGCGTCACGGCCTGGCCATCGACAATCAGCAGGCGAATGCGGCCGGTCTGATTGGCTTGCGGCTGCGCCGCAGGGGCTGGTGGGATGCTTTGTGGGTGCTGTGCGTAGGGGATGTGGACCAGCACACGTGTTCCCTGTTCCTCTTGCCCACTTACCTCCAGTGTGCCGCCGAGGCGCTCGACGCGCAGGTGCAGGTCATTGAAGACAGCGGCGGTGGCCGGAGCGGGCTGGGTAAACGGTGGAGCCGGTGCCTCGTCTTCGCTGGCAGGTAGCATGCCGTCGTCCTCGATACTCATCTGCACTTCGTTGCGCCCATAGGTGAGCGCGAGGCGCAGCTTGCGTGCCCCGCTATGGCTCTGCACCTGGTAGAGCGCCTCGCGCGCCACGCGGTACAGCAGGCGCTCAGCAACACTGGACAGAGCCTGCTCCTCACCAGAGAACGCGACGCGACTGGAGAGGCCTGAGACCTCCGCCGTCTCCTCAATGATCTGCGAGAGGGCCTCGGACAGGGTCGTGCCCACCAGTTCCGGCGGCGCGGTGTCCTCGCTGTCTGCGCGTACCTCGTGAATGAGCGCGCGCGCCATGCGTTCTAGCTCGGCCAGGCCGTCGCTGATGGCGCCCCGGTCAAGTTCGGTTGCATCGTCCGCAGATGCCCCAGCTTGCGCAATAGTCTGGAGCGCGTTTAGTTGAATCAGCATCCCGCTCAACATCTGCATCAAGCGATCGTGCGTTTCAGGCAAATCGCGTAAGCTTGACAATAAGGTATCTGTAGCTTGCATGGTTGTATCCGTTTCAGGCCTTGACAGGTTCTATAGCGAGTTTGCCGTCTTTGGCTTCGATATCTATAGTATCGCCCTCGCGGAGCGTTCCGTCAAGGATGGCGCGCGCGATCCGGTTCTCGATCTCTTTCTGGATCACGCGCTTGAGCGGGCGCGCGCCAAATTGGGGGTCGTAGCCCTCGTTTGCCAGCAGCTCTCTGGCGGCGTCGCTCAGGTGCAGCGTGATATGCCGCTCGGCCAGGCGGGGACGCAGGCGGTCAACCTGGATCTGCACAATGTTCTTGATCTGCTCGCGCGTGAGCTGGTGGAAGACGATAATCTCGTCGATGCGGTTGATAAACTCCGGCCGGAAACCCTCTTCCCGCAGGCGCTGGCGCACCCGGCGCTGGATCTCTTCCTCCTCCATGCCATCGTATTCGGGCAGCCAGTGATTTCCGACGTTGCTTGTCATAATAACAACGGTGTTTTTGAAATCAACCGTGCGCCCCTGCCCATCTGTGAGGCGGCCATCGTCGAGCAATTGCAGCAAGACATTGAAGACCTCGGGGGCCGCTTTCTCGATCTCATCGAGCAGTACGACGCTGTAGGGATGGCGGCGCACGGCCTCGGTCAACTGGCCGCCCTCTTCGTAGCCGATGTAGCCGGGAGGCGCGCCAATCAGGCGCGAGACGGCATGCTTCTCCATATACTCCGACATGTCGATGCGCACAATCGCCTGCTCGTTATCGAAGAGGAACTCCGCCAGCGCGCGCGCCAGCTCGGTCTTGCCCACGCCGGTCGGTCCCAGGAAGAGGAAGCTGGCAAGCGGGCGATTGGGGTCGTGCAGCCCCGCGCGCGAGCGGCGCACTGCGTCGGAGACCACTTGCAACGCTAGCTCCTGGCCGACCACGCGCTCGCGCAGGCGATCCTCCATGGTGAGCAGCTTCTGCACTTCGGCCTCCATCAGCTTCGAAACAGGGATGTGCGTCCACTTGGAGACGATCTCGGCGATATCCTCGGCGTCGACCTCTTCTTTGAGCATACGCGCGCCTTTGATGCTGGTGAGCTTCGACTCCATTTCGTGAATGCGCCGCTCCAGGTCAGGAATGGTGCCGTAGCGCAGCCGGGCCTGCACGTCGAGGTTGTATTCGCGCTCGGCCTTCTCCGCTTCGACCTGGGCCGCCTCCAACTCTTTCTTCAGGCGACGAATGGCCTCCACCGGCTCGCGCTCGCCCTCCAGCGAGATGCGCAGCGTGTGAAGCTGTTCGCTGAGGTTGGCAATCTCCTGCTCGACGCGCCCGCGCCGCTCGCGGCTGGCCACGTCGGTCTCTTTCTTCAGGGCCTCCTGCTCGACCTGCAACTGGCGGATGCGGCGGTCCAGCGCGTCAATCTCGCTCGGTGTGCTATCCAGCTCCACGCGGCGATGGCTGGCGGACTCGTCAACCAGGTCGATGGCCTTGTCGGGCAAGAAGCGATCGGTGATGTAGCGATTGGAGAGGATCGCCGCCGCCACCAGGGCGCTGTCCTGGATGCGCACGCCATGATGGACCTCGTAGCGCTGCTTGAGGCCGCGCAGGATGCTGATGGTATCCTCAACCGAGGGCTGATCGACGAGGACGGGCTGGAAACGGCGCTCCAGGGCGGCGTCCTTCTCGATATGCTTGCGGTACTCGTCGAGGGTGGTGGCGCCGATGCAGTGCAGTTCGCCGCGTGCCAGCATGGGCTTGAGCATGTTGGAGGCATCCATCGCCCCCTCGGCAGCCCCGGCTCCCACGAGGGTGTGTAGTTCGTCGATAAAGAGGATAATGCGGCCCTCGGCCCCCACTACCTCTTTGAGGACGGCCTTGAGGCGCTCCTCGAATTCGCCCCGAAATTTGGCCCCTGCCACCAGCGCGCCGAGGTCCAACGTCACGACCTGCTTGTCAGCCAGCGTCTTTGGCACGTCGCCGCGCACAATACGCTGTGCCAGGCCCTCGACGATGGCGGTCTTGCCCACACCGGGATCGCCGATCAGTACGGGATTGTTCTTGGTGCGCCGGCTCAGCACCTGGATGACGCGGCGGATCTCCTCGTCACGCCCGATCACCGGGTCAAGTTTCCCTTGTTCCGCCAGGTGTGTCAGGTTGCGGCCATAGCGCTCCAGGGCCTGGTATTTGCCCTCAGGATTCTGGTCGGTCACGCGCTGCGCGCCGCGAATAGATGTCAGGGCCTTCAGGGCGGCGCCACGTGTCAGCCCGGTGGCCTTCAAGGCGCGCTCTACCGCCTCGTCGCTTGAGTCGAACAGAGCCAGCAGCATATGTTCGACGCTGAGATACTCGTCTTTGAAGTTGTTCATCTCGCGCCAGGCATCTTCCAACACCTTGCGCAGTTGCGACGAGATGCCCGGCTCGCTCCCACCATAGACGCGCGGCAAGCGCTCAAGCTCGCCTTTGATGAGGTGCTGCCCTGCGCCCAGGTTACCGCCAACCTGCTGGATCACTTGCTGTACCACGCCGCCCTCTTGCTCAAGCAGGGCCGCCAACAGGTGTTTTGGCTCAATCTGGCTGTGATTTAGCGTCTTAGCCAGCTCTGAAGCCTCACTAATTGCCTCACGCGCCTTATCGGTAAATCGCTCGATTTTCATCAAACCCCTCCATATAGTGTATTTATTGTTAATACTATATCATAATGAATTCATCGTTGCAAAAAGTTTGAGTGCGTACCTGTCAAAGTTAATAACAAAGATAAGTGAGGAAAATCATCCATTTCTCGCCTGCAAGAGAGCCAATCTCTTCCTCCTT
>JALYVR010000760.1 GCA_030853145.1 Chloroflexota bacterium
CTGAAGGGATAGTTCCAGAAGCCGAAGCCCGCCGTGCCGCGCAAGATGCCCTTGCTACTATTCGTGCTCGTAGGTGTGGCAGCAGGCCGCGAGGAGCGCGCCCGCACCTCCATACGCAGGGGAGGCGACCAGGGAAACGCCGAGCGCCGTGTATGCCAGGAATAATCGTCTATCTGTGCATCGGCGTACTGACCCTGCTGTGCCGCTGGCAGCGACATATGGAGCAAGGAATCGCTCACAGAGAGAGAACCGGGTCCAATGCAGGTCTGGACCCAGTGTTGATCGATGCCCTGCATAAAATCATCAAACATACGTTACATTCTCGCATCCTAAAATATTTTTTGGCTGATCGGCAGTTGTAGGAGCTCATCTTCCAGGCGCTGCCAGACGATATAGTCGGCCTCGATATTATTAACAGGCCGATTTCTGTTGGCAGCATCTATCATAGTATTGGCGATAAGCTGGCGGAACTTCGTAAAATAGCGCTTCTGCTCCTCGTGAGAGGGCATCACACAGAGCGCGATATCCTCGGGAGTATAGAAATCCTTGGGTTCAAAGGCCAGCGCGATAAGGTCCGCGTAGCTCTGAGCCAGGGCCGTGCGTGCCTGCGATAGGAAGTGATTGTACTTTGTGCTAGAGTGTGTTAGTGATTCGAGCTTGAACAAGTGGTAAAATGAAGGATGACACCTTCACGAAACTCCTATCCAAGCGATGTGAGTGACGACGAGTGGTCGTTTGTCGCTCCCTACTTAACGTTATTGTCCGAAGATGCCGGACAACGAACCTATAGCCTACGCGAAGTCTTCAACGGATTACGTTGGATCGTCCGAGCAGGTGCGCCCTGGCGCATGATGCCCAATGACTTGCCACCCTGGTGGGTGGTCTATCAACAGACCCAGCGCTGGATTGCAGCCGGCTGCTTCGCGGCTCTGGTAGATGATCTGCGCTTGCTCTTGCGCGAAGCTCAAGGACGCAAGCGGCAACCGACCGCAGCCATTTTTGACAGCCGGACCTTGCAGTCGACCCCGGAAAGCGGCAGTCGTGCTGGCTACGATGGAGCCAAGCGTCGCAAAGGCAGCAAAGTGCATGCTGCCGTCGATACGCTGGGCAACCTGCTGGCCCTGCTGGTCACGCCAGCCAATGAACAAGATCGAGCCCAAGCTGGTGAACTGGCGCACGCTGTGCAGGACATCACCGCAGAGTCGGTGGAACTGGCCTTTGTCGATCAGGGCTATACCGGCGATGCAGCCGCTCAGGGGGCTCAAGCGCATGGCATCCAACTGGAAGTGGTCAAACTGCCTCACGCCAAGCGAGGCTTTGTCTTGTTGCCCAGGCGCTGGGTCGTGGAACGCTCTTTCGCCTGGACCACTCGTTTCCGGCGGCTGGTGCGCGATTATGAGCGGCTTCCTGCAACGCTGGCGGGCTTGCATCTGGTTGCTTTTGCCTGTCTGATGCTCCATCATTGGATGGCCTTTTCCGGTCCTTGATCATGAGTCTACATCGAGTCACTAACACACTCTAGAACAATACCTTAAAAAGAACGCAAGAGGATAGCATGGCAGATAATTTTATTGATGTAACAGGCGACGATTTTGCTGAAAAAGTCACAGGCTCGGCCCAGACCGTGGTTGTCTTATTTTCAGCGCCGCAGAGCAATGCGTGTCAGATCCAGGAACCGGAAATTGCCGCGATCAGCAAGGACTACCAGGGGCGCGTGACCTTCGCCAGGCTCAATGTCGAGGGGCAACAGGAACTGACCGATCAGTATCACATCGAGGGGGTGCCTACGCTCATTTTCTTCAAAGGCGGTCAGGAGCTCCATCGCATCAAGGGTATTATGATGCGTGACAAGCTAAAACGCCAACTCGAAGGAGTTCTGCTGGCGAGCTGAGCCTCCTTTTTCCGTGGCTCCTCGCGCCTCCGGCGCTCGCATAGTTTTTTATGAGAGGTGCGTTTTACATGTCGATAATTGTAGAAAATAGCATATTTCGGCTTTTTGGAAAGATACAACACTACCCCTGGGGTGGACATAGCTTTATTCCTGCATTGCTGGGGTTTCAGCCCGAACCGGACACGACGTATGCAGAATACTGGATGGGAGCGCATGAGAAGATGCCCTCCGAGATTTTGCAGGGCGATGGAACTCCTATCACACTGGATGTCCTCATTAAAGAACAGCCTGATGAGATTTTAGGCCGACGCGTCGCCCAGCAGCATGGTCGGTTGCCCTATCTCTTTAAGATCCTGGATGTGCGAGAGATGCTTTCGGTGCAGGTTCACCCAAATAAAGCTGAGGCAGAGATAGGCTTCGCGCACGAAAATATGCTGGGCATCCCTTTAAATGCTCCCGAAAGAAACTACAAAGACGATAACCACAAGCCTGAACTTCAGCTTGCCTTGAGCGATTTCTGGCTACTGCACGCATTTCATCCTGAAGAGCAGATCATCAAGATCCTCAACGAGACCCCTGAATTTCATACACTGCTCCCTCTATTTATGCAGGGTGGCTATCAAGGACTCTATAAACATATTATGGAGATGCCTCTCGACAACGTGGCAGCGCTACTCAATCCCTTGGAACAGCGCATTCTTCAGCGGTATGAAGCTGGCGCGCTAGAGAAAACTTCGCCCGATTACTGGGCAGCAAAAGCAATCAAGGATAGGAGCGAAGATGCCTATGATAGAGGTATCTTCTCAATCTACCTCTTCAATCTCATCAAGATGGAGTCAGGTAGCGCCATCTTTCAAGACGCGGGCATCCCGCATGCCGCCCTTGAGGGCCAGGCC
>JALYVR010000761.1 GCA_030853145.1 Chloroflexota bacterium
AAAAATAAAGAGGGACGTACTTATGCTCCGTGTTCTTGAAGTGGTGTTTCGTCACCCTATACACCTGCTGGTGCTGATCGTAGTGCTTCCTGTGCTGGGTTTGGCCGTAGGCTATCTGCTCCCGCGTTCATATCAAACGACTGCGGGCCTGTGGGCTTTGCGTCGCTACACGGTTATTGGCGCAACCGGTCCAGAAACCGACCTGCTGGCGACCCCCGCTGAAACGCAGGCGACGGCTCTCACCGAACTGCTCCAGTCGCGCGCTTTTGCGCTCACGGTTGCCAGGGAGTCGAACCTGGCGTCAACCCTGGCTGCCAACGTGCAGGCAGACCCGCAGCTTCGCGATGATACGATGTTTAGTGATATATCTCAGCATATACAGGTGGTGGCCCAGGGCTATAATCTGTACGTGATTAGCTATACACAGCGCGATCCAAAGATCGCGCAGCAGGTTGTGGCCGCCGTTATTCAAAATTACGGTGTACAGGTTCAAAGCTTTTCTGTTGTGGAAGGTCAGCGCCTGTTAAATAGTTACCAGACACAACAGGCCAGGGCGCAGCAGGATGTCGATAGCGCCGTGGCCGCTGAGGCGAGCTATATCGCGGCCCACCCAAAGCTGAATAAGAATGATCTACTGTCCGATCCGCAATATACCCAGCTCCATGCCCAGACCCAGCAAGCGCAGGCCACCCTGGCAACTATCCAGACCAATATAGCTACCTTGAACCAGGACCTCAATAGTCAGGGCACAACTGCCGATAGTCTCTTTAAGGTATTGGATGCGCCGCTGGTGGCAGCCAAACCGGTCTCGCGAACGAAAGACCTGCTGATAGCCGGGGGAGTTGGACTGGGCGTGGCGCTTCTTGCCTGTATCATGTACGTTCTCATACTGGTGCGCCGCAATCATGGCGTCTACACTCCGCTTGATCTGCGGAAAGTTACAGATTTTCCGGTTGTGATGCAACTTCCCAGAGTATCCAGGCCGTCTGTGCCCCTGCTGGTTGCTCCTGCGCATCAGGATACGCTGGCGCTGACGGATGGCATTGCCCGCTATTAGATTGTGAGAAGGAAGAATGTCAGAAAATAAAGATATTCAGGTGACGGAGAGACTGCCGATTCCGAAAATACCTGTCACTCCCAGATTACCTGCGCCGCCAGCCGAGTATATCCCAGTGGCGAAGCCCGCACCTGAGTCCACCGATGTTGTAACGACTCCGATACCATCTGTTCCCGCACCGCCCGTACCGGCAGTGAAGGGGCCAGCCGACAAGCGCCGACCCCGGCGAGTTTCGCGACGCGACGCAGCCAATGCGCGAGTCTTGCAGGAACGGTGCAGGCAACTCGGCGTCTCGCTCTTTTTTCGAGAGCAGGACCCGGTCCATAGTCTCGGTTTTACTAGTTCGATCAAGGGCGAGGGGAAGTCGTTCCTGGCGACGCTGACCGCCCTCTTGCTGGCGAACGATAGTCATGATCCGGTCACTCTGCTGGAATGCAACTGGGAGAATCCGACGCTGCACGAATACTTCGGGTGTCCGCGCACGCCTGGACTGGCGGAATGGCTGCGGGGAGAGTGCGACGAGACGGCTATTCGCCACCAGGTCAATGGCAGGCTCACGGTCATTCCGGCCGGGGATGGCAAGCGCGATGCCGTGCAATTGTTGCAGCGCATGCGCCAGGATGATTTGCTGGCTAACTGGACGCGCTCGAAGGACCTGCTGATTGTCGATCTGCCTTCTGTCGCGACGACGGCCTATGGTCCGCTGGCCGCCAGTCTGGTAGAAGCCCTCATTGTGGTTGTGCGCGCCGGAGTGACGCCCGATGATCTCATTGTTGAGACATGTGCGCAACTCAGGGATATGCCTGTGCATGGCCTGATTCTTAACCAGTTGGAGAGCCGTATACCGCGCTGGATACGCCAACTGTTGTAGCCGGGGAGGGTCGATGAAAACAGTTTTTATACTCCTGTTGCTTTTTCTGGTCCTGGGTCTGTTTGCGCGCCAGTATAACGGCTGGGTGCGCCTGTTGATGAGCGGAGTTGTGGTTGGCATGATCCTGTTCATTTCTTTCACGTGAGGTGGTATGCGTACACAACCAATCATGGCAGAAGAGCTTGTAGCCGACATACCAGCCTTATTGACGAAGCAGAGGCGCAGCGACCTGCTGCTGTTCACCTGCATCTTCATCACGGTGATCAGCATCACCCCGCTGCTGGTGTTGGCTGGTATGTCTGTCGGCTTTGGCCTGGTAGTGGGCGGGGTCGCAGCTCTTCTCATTGCCGCCCTGGTGATACGCCGCCCTGTCACCGGCTTTTATATGATGGCTGCCTGCGTGGTGCTCATCGACCAGGCCCCGCTCTTCACGCCGGTTTTAACAGACCGCCTGTATATCTTCTACTGGCCTACGCAACTTGAAGGCCTGATAGATCGTCCTATTGGCTTCTTTGCCCTATTCGTGGTCTTGATGCTTGTGTGCCACAACCTTGTCAAGCGCCGTAAGGTATTACAGGGAAACGCGTTGTTGTTGCCCTTTGTGCTCTACCTGCTGTGCGTGGTTGTCGGCGTGGTGCATGGCATGACGAGCGGCGGGGATCTCAAAATTATTGTGCTGGAGATCAGGCCGTTCTGGTATATGTTTCTCTCCTATATGCTGGCCTATAACCTGGTGACGCGCAAGGAGCATATTCGTAGTTTTCTCTGGATTGTGATCCTGGGCGCGGGCGTAAAAGCCCTGCAAGGAGTCTACATTTACCTCATTGTTCTCAAGGGGAGCCTGCTGGGTCATCGCG
>JALYVR010000114.1 GCA_030853145.1 Chloroflexota bacterium
CTCGCAGGGTTGGTCCGATGGCGCGCACTTTCTCGAGGATCGTCGCAAGCCGGTCGGCGGAGTCGGGGGTCGTCATGATTCTCAATTCCTCTCCTCTATTCGTTCTGCGGCTTGTTTGCGGGCAAGCGCGGTCGTCCGGGGGACGAGTGGCCCCCAGGCCACAGCGGGAGCCGAAGCCATCACCCCTACGGGATGTTTTACGTCCCCTCTAACGTCATCGTTCCAGGGTGGTTTTGCTGTTGCGTTCGCCGTCGTAGGAGAGCAGGATGCGTTTGCCCTCGTAGAGCGTCTCCAGGTGGACGGGGCGACCCCAGAGCACGTGGACGTGCTGGAGCGTCTTCTCGGCGTAGGTCAGATCAAGCTCCTGGCCCTCGAAGAGGTGCTTGATGTAGAGTTCGCGATTGCCGTGGTAGTCGCCGTCGTCGATCACCAGGTAGGGGAAGCCGAAGTTGGTCATGCTGGCGACGATGCCATCGCGCACCTTCTCCCAGTTCTTCTCGACAATCACCCACTCGTCGCCCTCTTTCTTGTACAGGTACAGATCGAGGTCGTCGATGAGGTCTTTGGTCAGGTAGTTGCGCAGGAAGGAGACATCGTTGTCGAGTTCGCGCACCTCGAAGATCTTCTGCCGGCCCATCCCCGGCTTGCGACCCAGGCGCTCCTGCTCCTCTTTGGTGGGATTATCCCAGCGCCGCTCGATATCCTCCAGCATCTTGAAGCCCAGGTAGTACGGGTTGAGCGAGGTCTTTGAGGGCGAGAGCACGCCTGAGTGCAACTGGGCAAACTCGATGGTCTCCGAGTCGGAGATAAAGCCCTCGTCGCCCAACTCGCGCATGATGCGCGAGTGCCAGATGCTGTTATGATGCAGCATGCCATTGGCGACATAACGATGCGAACGGTCAACGGTAATATCATACACGTCGGCCATACCATGTTCGATGGTGACGACTTCATCAGTCGTGTCTTCTTTGACGAACCATCGATGGCTCGCCAGGTACTGGCGCAGATTCTCTTGCTTGCGCGCGAGGTTGAAGCCAATTTCTCGCGAGTAAACCTCTGCCGATTTCCCGCAAATCCACACATTGACGCCTCGCCGGCGCGAAAGGATGCCATAGTTCAACAATAAAATCTGTAGCGTCTTGGCGATTTCATCGCTGAAAGTGGAAAGAATCACGCCCTGTTTGATGGAAGCGCAACCATCGCAGTCGAAGTAGGCGCGCAGGAATGCGCTGACGACCGCTTTGGGCGAACGCAGAATGCAGTCCGGTATGCGTTTCTCGCGTGCCTTTGCATGCAGTTCGATGCCGAGCGATTGCAGCAAGTCCAGCACATTGGCAGAGTAGAAGACGACGCGCCACCTACCGCCTTTACCATTGACCGTCCTGCTATCCCAGAATGGTATGGTCTCAATTGCGAATAAGTCCAGCGCGAGAGCGGCATAGCGGTCAGCCAGCTCACGATCGCCGGTAGTGTAGCCGATGGCATTTTTCGAGACGTGGATGTTGCCATCGCCAATCAAGTAGCCGAGAAACTCTGCGAATGATTCGGTGACATGTGTTGGCGAAACGAGTGGGAGACGAGTGCTGTATAGTGGCTTACCAGCGTTGCCGGATGTATAGCCTGTGCTTTGAACAGCAGAGATGATGCGATCTCTGGCATACGTTGTTTTGTCGCTCAGCGAACGATAGACTGTGTGTACACCGACGCCTGCTGCCAGAGCTACATCTTCGATGGGCGACGCGACTATTTTTACAGGTTGCGCAATCTCGACCATCTGCTTTGACCAGAGATTGTCACCAACGCTCAGTGGGATGCGCAGCCCGACCTGCACATTTTTCAGCGCGATCCATTGATCTGGCCCAATGCTCAGTTTGTGTTCTTCCGCACCTTCTAGCATAAGTCCGCGCCGGGTGCGCAAGCGAATTGTGGCAACATTGCGCGTAAAATGTCGATCAGTGATTTTGTCCTGCTGTCCATTACCACTAACCACCTTGAAACTCTGGGCCGCCGCAAGCATATCATGCAATGCATCATATCTCAGCAATCCATGCTCAGTAAGGATGAGGCTATCTGCCCGGAGGCAGGCCCAACCTTCGTTCATAACCTTCGTCTGCATCTGCGGCACGAAGTACAGCCACTCCACGCGCACAATCTCGATGATGTCGCGCTGCCAGGGCAGAAGATTGGGGGCATATTGCAGCAGGAAGAGCAAGATATCCTTCTCCGGCTTCTCCGGGAACTTCGGGGGCTTGCCCAGGCGCTTCTCGCGCTCCGCCTCCGCGCGTTTGACTTTGGCCTCGCGGTCCATGCTCCACAGGTCATCATACCCGCCGGTGACCTCGGTGGTAGACTTCTCCTGTTTGCTCTCAGGCGCCTCTTTGCGCAGCAGCAGGTTATAGTCTACATGTTCCTGGATGGAGAGCACAGCATCAAGGAAGCGCTCGATCTCAAGTTTGCCGTGATCGAACTCATACTTGGCGATGCGCTCGGCGTGGATGCTGGCTTTGTCGATCATGCGCCGCGAGGTATGCTGGAAGTAGGCGTTGTTCTTGAAGAAGTCGGTATGCCCGAAGACATGCGCCGCCACAAAGGTATTCTGCAGGAAGTCGTTCATCTCCATCAGGAAGGCATAGCTCGGGTTGGTGTTGACCACCATCTCGTAGATCTTGCTCAGCCCGAAGTCGTAGTACATCTTCTGCCGGTGATAGGCCTTGCCATGCGTCCAGTGACTGAAGCGGCCGGGCAGGCTGTACGAGGCAAACTCGTACATGATGGTGGCCGGTACCAACTCAAAGTGCGTGGGGAAGGGATCAAGGCCGAACTTCAGCGCCGTATCCCACGCGCGTCCTATTCCATCGCGCAAACGTTCGATTTCGCTCTCTGACATAGGTGATTACCTCGTAGGCACAGTGTCGCCGCGCTGCGCAAAGAACTTGCGTAACGCGGGATAAACCTCTTTCTTATCTGAGATGGTCACGGCGATAAACTTCTTGTCGGTAATCTTGTTGTAGGCCGACATCAGCGTGCTAGGGGAACGATAGTGGCCCTCGCGGATCTCGCCGTAGCCAAAGATGTTACAGAGTTCCATCAACCTGGTGACCAACTGCACACAACGCTCATTGTCCCATGGCAGGTTGTCGCCATCGGAGAAATGGAAGGGGTAGATGTTCCAGTCGTCCGGGTTGTAGCGCTCTTTGATGATCTCAAGCGCCAGCTCGTAGGCCGACGAGACCTGGGTGCCTCCGCTCTCACCCTTGTGGAAGAACTCGTCCTCTGTGACCTCTTTCGCGTCGGTATGATGGCTGATAAAGACGATCTGCACGTTGTTGTACTTCGTGCGCAGGAAGCGCACCATCCAGAAGTAGAAGCTGCGGGCAATGTATTTCTCGAACTCGCCCATGGAGCCGCTGATATCCATCATGGCGATCACGACGGCATTCGATTGGTAGCGAATGGTTGGCTCCCAGACTTTAAAGCGCAGGTCTTCGGACTTGATATCCTTGAATTTGGCCTCGCCCTTGGCCGCGTTGCGCTTCATGTTCTCCATGATCGTGCGCTTCTTATCGAGGTTCGACAGCGGCCCCTTTTTGCGCACATCGGTGAAGCGCACGGACTCGGTTTGCAGCTCCTGCTGGCGTTTCTGTTCGAGGTTGGGCAGGCTGAGGTCTTCAAAGATCATAGCGGCCAGCTCTTCCATGCTGATCTCGGCCTCGTAGTAATCGTAGCCAGCATCCTTGCCGGCGTCGCCCTTCTTGCCCTTGCCGGAGCGTGGCTCCTGCGCCACCACATCGCCCACCTTGCTCTTGCCGGTGCCCTGGCCGGCGTGCTGCTGGCGGCCGGGGTCGTAGCGGAAACGGTACTCGTCAAGCGAGCGAATGGGGACGCGTACCGCCTTCTTGCCGTCAGAGAGGATGATGCCCTCTTCGCTGACAATCTCGTGCAGGTTCTTCTTGACCGCCTCGCGGATCTTCTCTTTGTGGCGCTCCTGGTCGACCTGGCCCTTGCGGTGCAGCGACCAGTCGTGCTGAGAAACAGACATCAAGCAACTCCTTTATAGGGACGCCCCTCAGGGTGCCTATGCGCCCATCAATTGAAAGCGCTGCCCGCCCATGTCGCGGTCGCCCGCCGGCTACTCCGGCACGGCCTGCTATCCATATACGATGGTCGCAGGCCGTGCCGGACGAGGCCGGCATGGTCGCGGCATAGACAGTTGAACTAGCGGTTTAGCAGGCTGCCGGTGTAGCGCAGAATCTCGTTCGCGCACACGTGGCAGTAGCCGTGTTCCGCCATCAAGCGATCAACGACTTCATTGATCTTGCGCAACTGTTCTTTGTCGGGCGTGCGCGTCGAGGTAGTGATCTTCACCACATCGCGCAGGTCCGCGAACAGTTTCTTCTCAATGGCCTCCTTGAGTCGCTCGTGGCTGGTATAGTCGAAGGAGAGGCCCTTACGCGCCAGGGAAGAGATGCGGATCAGGATCTCCTCGCGGAAAGAGCGCTTGGCGTTATCGGTGATGCCGATTTGCTCCTCGATTGAGCGCATCAGGTGCTCATCGGGGTCCATCTCCTCGTCGGTGATGGGGTCGCGCAGCTTGGTCTTGTTGCAGTACGACTCGACGTTATCCAGGTAGTTGTTCAGCAGCGTGCGCGCCGACTCCTCGTAGGAGTAGACGAAGGCGCGCTGCACCTCCTTCTTGGCCATCTCGTCGTACTCTTTGCGCGCCTCGCTGATGAAGGCCAGGTAGCGCTCGCGCTCTTCACGCGTGATGCTGGTATGCTGGTCGAGACCATCGCGCAGGGCGCGCAGGGCATCGATGGGATTGATGCAGGTCACGTTCTGCTTGACCAGCGCGTTCGAGAGGCGATTGATGACATAGCGCGGCGAGATGCCTTCCATGCCTTCGCGCTGCGCCTCCTCCTGCAACTCCCGCACATCCTTCTGTTTGAAATCCTCGATATCCTCGCCGTCGTAGAGCTTCATCTTCTTCATGATGCTCATGCCGGCCTTCTTCGAAGGCTCCAGTCGCGTCAGCACGGCGAAGATGCTGGCGATGCGCAGTGTGTACGGTGCGATATGCACATTCTGTAAAGCACTCTGCCTGAGCAGCTTTTCGTAGATCTTGACCTCATCGGAGACGCGCATGTTGTAGGGCACCTTGACCAGGATGATGCGGTCCTGCAGGGCCTCGGACTTCTTGTTGCCCACAAACGACTGGTACTCGTGCTCGTTGGTATGGCTGACGACCACTTCGTCGGCGTAGATCATGCTGAAGCGCCCGGTCTTGATGTTCTGCTCCTGGCTGAGCGTGAGCAGCACATACAGGAATTTCTCGTCGCAGTTATGGTTCACAATGCCATTGGCCACAAAGGTGTTGGAGCCAGGCACGTGCAGGTCCCAGCACTCGGCCTCGCCATCTTCGAGCGAGACGATGGTATCGTAGAACTGCGAGGGGTTCAACAGCATATTGAGGCCCGGAGGCGGCTCAACCCAGCCTTCGAGCTTGCCCAGCACCTTGGTGGCCATTGCGCGCGTGCAGTCGACTGTGCCGTTGCGCAACTGGTGCAGGTTGCTATAATCTTCGCCCAGCACCTGGTGTGCCCCCTGGTGAGCGCTGCTGTGATAGCCGCCGTTTATCTGAGCGCGCGCCACTGCTACACGCTGTAGCTCCTCGGAAACGGTCGTCCAGTAGCCCGCTGTATTGGGGATAAGATCGGCCCGTCCTGAGCGCTCCATGCGCAGTGTGACCTTCTCATAGGTGAGTTGATTGCGCTGAGGCAGCAGGCGCATCTGCGAGGCCAGCAGGTCGGCATCCGCGCCGCTGACGGTCACGGTCCAGTAGCTGCCATACTCGCTATCGCGCGAGGCCCGACTCATATGCATGACGCGGCGCGAGACCACGCCGAGGTTAAGCAACACGACCTGGAGCTGGCGCGAGAGTTCCTCCGAGGCGGTGGTCCACGAGAGGCGGCCATTGAGGTTGACGGTGCCATCGCCCGCGAAGTAGCCGGCCAGGAATTCTAGCATGGACTCGCGTGATGACTGGAGCACAGCCCAGGGGATCTCCTTGTGATATGCGCCGGTTTTGAAGCCAACGTACTGCAAGAAGTCGGCCAGGGCCACACTATTGAGTTGCACCACGGTCGGATACTGACGTGGGGTGATACCAAAGAGTTGCTGCGTCAGGTGCGTGTAATCCGTGCGCAGGTCGTCCTCTCCGTTGGTGAAGCGGACCGTGCCATCGGGCCGCACATCGCCCTCGGCGACCAGGTAGCCAAGCCAGCGTGCCAGTTCCGGGGTCATGCGCTCTGGTGCCTGGATCGGTTGCGCGTGCTTCGGTCGCTGGGCCTGCCACTGTAGGGTCACATTCGGTCCCCAGAGGTTCTGGCCTTTCTGAAGCACAACCCAATCGCCAATCTGGAGTTCGGCGTGCCGCCGCCAGACGAGCACACCATCAGTGTTCACCACCTGGATGCGATGCTCAAGCGTGCCCTCCTGCATAAAGCCCCGGCGCGTCATGATGCGTTTCGTCTTGCCAGTACCCATGCGATAGAGGTGCGTTGTCGTCTCGATGCCGGTGCTGCTCGCTACCTGCATCTCAATGTCGCGCGACTCTCCCACCGGGTGACCTTCCTGAGCCAGCGAGTCCAGACGGCGGATGCCCGTAGCGGTGTAAACGAGCGAATCGCCGCTCAAACACTTTAGCATCTCGACGAATTCCATTAAACCTCGGTTGGCGATATTTAGCTCGCCATCGAAGCGATAGGCGCGCGGGTCGCTCTCGACGCCGACTTCGCCGATGGTTGAGAGGTCGATGCCGCCCACCAGCTCGCTGATATCCTGGCTATTGTGCTGCACGAAGCCATCGGCCACGAACGAGTGCGTGCCCGGCACCAGCAGATCGTAGACTGGCTCAATGCCTGCCGCGCGCACCTCGCGCACCGTGAGCCACAGGCAGTTCTGCTGCACTGCTGAGGCCAGCGTCACGCGCTCCAGCACCGCTGTCTGAGCACGCTGGAACGCACTGGCTACTTTGTGTGCCTCATATCCATTCGAGCCATAACCATGCGCCAGGTGCTGGTAGTGTGTCTCCCCGTCGCGCGTCTCGTGTAGCGGCGAGGCGGCCTTCTCGCGCAGCGCTGGGATCAGGTCAACCAGATTGAGGACCTGATCGCCATGCAGCGTCACGGTATAGGATGACTCGCCGGCGTCCTCGTGACGTGTGAGCGAGCCAACTACGCCCAGGTTGAGCAGCAGGACATGGACCTGGCGAGCCAGTTGATACGACGCGCTGGTATAGGTGAAGGTGTCGCCGCCGATAGTGGCAGCGCTGCAGAACAGGCCCTTCAGGAAAGCCAGGATATCCGTCTCGCTGTTGGCAAGCACGCTGGCAGGAATCGCTTGAGTCTGTGAGCCGGGCGCCATCCCTGGCTTGTTATGCAGCCGTGAGGAGCTGCTCTGCTGGTGAAAGACGCGGCTCCCCTGGGCCAGGACCACGCGACTGCCGGGCCGTAGATCGCCGATCTTCGTCCAGGTCAATTCGCCGTCTGGCTGCATTGTCAACAGAGGGTGATTTGCCGTGCCGCGAATGCTGTAGCCCAGGTCGGTCTCAACCTCGTAGATGGGTTGGGAGCCGCCGTAATAAAACTGTGTGGCCTTTTCGGGTCCGTCGATGCCTAGAATGGTGGTGTTATAGGAGACAAATTCATCCTCGCGCGGCTTCTGTGGAAGCGTGAGATAGATGTCCTGCATGCTTTGCAAGCCCTGATCCGTCAACACCAGGGTATCGCCTGTCACACACTTGGGGTCAGACGGCGTAAACGTCCCCACACCCACGCGATACTTCTCGCTGAAGGCGACACGTTTCACTGGTACCTCTTCGATGTGGCCGCCATACTGGGTATCGATCATGTAGCGGCAGTGCGGGCACAGGTCGCCCTCGATGTAGAGGCCAAACTCCCGCTCGACATCTGCGCGCAGGTCGTTGGGGATCAGGTGCAGTGGCTCTTCGTGCATCGGGCAGTCCTTGATCGCGTAGACCGCGCCAGCCTCGGTGCGCGTGTAGGCTTCGAGGCCGCGCTTCATCAAGTAGACGATAGTGGATTTACCTCCACCCACCGGACCCATGAGCAGCAGCACGCGCTTGCGCACTTCCAGGCGCTGGGCCGCGGAATGGAAGTATTCAACGA
This sequence comes from Chloroflexota bacterium, assembly GCA_030853145.1. Classification (GTDB taxonomy): domain Bacteria; phylum Chloroflexota; class Ktedonobacteria; order Ktedonobacterales; family Ktedonobacteraceae; genus JALYTT01. The sequence continues at coordinate 8,187 of JALYVR010000114.1, forward strand.
TCTGTTGCAGCGGCTTCTCGATGCCGAAGATCTCCTGGCCGAAGAAATTGTAACGGGGTTCACCCGCGCGCGTGGTCTCGATACCCCCATCTACGATCATATGATAAATGCGCTCATGAGAAAGCCGAACTGCTTCCGGCTTCTTGCTCACAATTTCAAAGTACTGGGCAAACGTCCCTTCCCACAACAGTGTCCGTTCACGGTCCCGGTATTCCTCTAACCGCTTCACCAGGTCCATAGTTGGCTACCCCTTCTCTCTTCTACGCTGCCAGCGGACAAGCGCCGGGCAGCTCAGGAAAACGCACTATTTGATCGGGTGGTCGTATTGGTGATGCCGTGTGTTGCTCCTCCCGAATGCGATAACGAAATGAGGCCAAAAAGGCTGGTTTCCTGCTCGATTGACACACCAAGCTAGAGAACCAGCCCTTTCTACGTTGCAGAGGATACGTCGGTATTCTTTCATCCCTTATCCAGACCAGAGGCTCGACGTACCTGAGTTTTGTTCTGGATGATGCATCACCCCGCTGTTCCCGCAATGTCCTGACGTGTCCTTTCTATCGTGTCTATGCCAATAACGTAGGACAATTCCCTGCGCACCTGCCCCCTCCACGGTTCCTGAGCGTCTTGCTCGGTCTACCCGGCTCTTCCCGGCTCTTCCCTAAATGCTGTCCCGGTGTGGATGATGTAAACATTGCTGGTAATGGTAGCATACCGTACAGACAAGCCTCTGTCAAGTGTCTGGCCGTTTCTCCATGCCTCATTGTATGTATCTACAACTCGCCTGGGAGGCCGCTCTGTAGAGGGCGCAGGCCAGCGACGCCCCTACACGAAATGGAGGGCGCAGGCCAAATACAGGACGCTCTCCACAGGGTCCGTCTGTGATACTTCATCATATGTCGTGTTGGAACAGGGCACCCGCAAGGGGCGCCCGTACATTTCTGACCGGGCGGAGGTGGCATAGCGATGGGGACAAGCGCCCGTAACAGCTTCCAGGGCCGATCAAGTGATTCGTAGGAGAGCGTCGGTCGCGAAGTATGATATGTAGGGGCACTCCCTCGCGGGTGCCCTGTTCCAACACGACATAACTTCACCCCAGGCGATTCGACACATGATGTAGTATCAACGCATGGCTTGTCAACACGCCCCTACTCACGTTAACACCTCTTTTATGAGGGCACCGGGGCATCCGAACTGCCGGCCAGCGTGACTCCGGCGTCCAGCAGGTCACGCAGGGGCACGCTGTGCAGGCGCGGCGGCGTGGGCATGGCCTCCCATTCGTCGCCAAGGTGCGAGATGTAGGCCGGCTGGACCACGCCGATGGCGCCGATGGCCGCCAGCCGCCGCGCCTGCGCGCGATCGAGCGAGACCAGGTGCTCAACGCGCTGGCGATACTGGCCGTTTGCTGGCAGACGTTCGTAGGCGTCTAGAACATTCTCGATAGCGGTATTGCAGGCGCGTGTACCGCGAGCTGGAAGCCTCGCTTGTGCGCGTCGGCACACAGCGCCGCGAGCTGCTCGCGCTGGTAATGGAGAAAGCCCATGCTCACGTGGCCGTGCATGTCGATATGTGGTCGCTCCGGCGTGCTCGCGGCTGCCAGCAGGGCCGGCCGGCGTAACTTCGCCGCGCGCCCCACCAGCCCGACGACGCCCGCGAACGACTCCAGCATGCCGACGCAGACGGCACAGCGGCTGCCGCCGTCCGCGAAGAGCTTCAACGCGCCCACCGGTAGCCCATCGAGTTCATCGCCGGTGACCGCCGAACCCGCCATCCGGTCAGCCGGCGGTTGGAACAGTCCCCCGCCGCTCACGAAGAGCATGGAGACCGGCAGTGGCAGCCTGCCCTCGCGTTGGGCGCGCCGCAGGTAGCCCTCAAGCATGGCGTCGATGCCTGGATCGCAGATATGCGTGATGCCGGCGGCGAAGAGACCCTGGCAGTAGTCGGCCAGCGCGGCGAGCCAATCCTCATAGCCGGTCCCGGCCGCCGCCGTGCGTGCCAGCGCCTCCACGCGTCCGACCGCCGTCTCCAATAGCTCCCCGGTCGGCTCCCCGTTTCTGTCGCGCACGATGCGGCCTCCCTGGGGATCAACCGAGCGCCTGTCGATGCAGACAGCACGCAGAAGCCGGGCAATGGTCAAGGCTATCCCGCGCAGGTTCATGCAATCGGCGCTCAACCCATCGCGTTGGTAGTCAGGGTCGCCGCTATCCAGCCGCAGCCAGTGCCACAGTTCCCCTTGAACCTCGGTGTTGGCGAACTGGGCAACCGTAGCCTGGCGCGCCAACTTCGCAAGTTGTCGTATCTGCCCGCGCTCAGTCGTCACATACAACACACAGCCAGAGCGGCGCGCCTCCTCTTGCAGGACCGTCAGCACAGCGAGAGGGAGCGGGCGACGTATATGCGCTGTGCGTGCTGTGTGGCGCGTTCGCAACGACTTCGCCAGCAGCAGGTCGACCGGCTTGATAGCAGCGGAACTGGGCACGAGCTGGCCAACGCTGTTTGTCTCATCCTCCC
>JALYVR010000115.1 GCA_030853145.1 Chloroflexota bacterium
TGCCCTCTTCGACGCCCGCGCGGGCAGCGGAGAGCGCGTCCTCGACGCGAGTCTTGCGATACTTAAGCTCGACCTCTGAACCGGCGCCAACCTTGATCAGAGCCACGCCACCAGAGAGCTTGGCCTGGCGCTCTTGCAGCTTCTCGCGATCATAATCGCTGGTGGTCTCTTCGATCTGGGCCTTGATCTGGCGGATGCGAGACTGGATATCCTCAGCATCACCACGGCCCTCGACGATGGTCGTATCTTCCTTGGTAGAAACGACGAGGCGCGCGGAACCAAGATCGTCCAGAGTGGCGCTATCGAGGCGGCGACCCATCTCTTCGCTGATCACCTGGCCACCGGTCAGGGCGGCGATGTCACGCAGCATCTCCTTGCGGCGGTCGCCGAAGCCAGGCGCCTTGACGGCCAGCACATTGAGGATACCACGCAGCTTGTTGACCACCAGGGTAGCCAGGGCCTCGCCGTCAACGTCTTCGGAGATCAGCACGATCTCGCGGCGACCCTGCTGGGTGATCTTCTCCAGGATCGGCAGGATATCCTGCACGGCGCTGATCTTCTTGTCGGTGATCAGGATATAGGGGTTCTCGATCGAAGCCTCCATCTTCTCCGCGTTCGTCACGAAGTAGGCAGAGATGTAGCCCTTATCGATCTGCATACCTTCGACGTACTCGGTCTCGAAGTTGGTGCCCCGCGACTCCTCGACAGTGATCACGCCATCCTTGCCAACTTTGTCCATCACATCGGCGATGAGGTTACCGATGGTCTCATCGGCGGCGGAGTTGGTGGCGATCTGCGCGATATCCTTGCGGCTCTCAACCGGAATAGAATCGGCGTGGATATGCGCGACAATGGCCTCGGTGCCTTTGTCGATACCGTACTTCAACTGCATGGGATTGGCGCCGGCCGCCAGGTTCTTCAGGCCCTCGGTGACGATGGCCTGCGCCAGCACGGTCGCCGTAGTGGTGCCATCGCCCGCGACATCATTGGTCTTGGTGGCCGCCTCTTTCAGAAGCTGGGCGCCCATGTTCTCAAAGGGATTCTCAAGCTGGATCTCTTTGGCTACGGTAACGCCATCATGCGTGATAGTAGGCGCGCCAAACTTCTTGTCGAGCGCGACGTTGCGGCCCTTGGGACCAAGCGTGGTCTTGACGGCCCCGGCCAGAATATCAATACCCTTCTTCAGGGAACGACGAGCCTCTTCGTCAAATACAAGCTGTTTTGCCATACTAACGTTCCTTCTCTCTGATCTTAGCTAATAACGGCGAGAATGTCGCTCTCTTTGAGCACCAGGTACTCTTCATTTTCAAGCTTGAACTCGGTGCCGCCATACTTGGCGAACAGCACACGATCACCTTCGCGCAGATCAATGGGCGCACGATCACCATTATCTAACAGGCGACCGCTGCCAACAGCGATCACGGTCCCCTCCTGGGGCTTCTCTTTGGCGGTATCCGGAATAACGATCCCGCTCTTGGTAACTTCCTCTTTGGCCGCTGGTTTTACGACCACGCGGTCAGCAACAGGACGAATTTTTGCCACGACGTATACTCCCTTTCACAAAACAATACAGTACTCAACGGATATCAATTCCGCTCGGTCCGCGGCTCAGGCGTATAGTGAATGACGCCAGAGATCGTCACCGATGTATACTGCGAATAGTCACAGGTGCAGGGGCCGCCGGCCGCGCAGCCCGCGCAGCAGTAAGACCTTCCCTGCACGACCACCGGGGGCCAGAGGATCTCTATATCGCAGTTCGCACACCGTATAGGTGACGGCTGTGTGTCCTGAATATGCTTATTCTCTTCGCTTTGCGCGTGATTGCTCGCTGCGTACATATCCTCTTGCCTTTAAATCGCTGCCTATACCCCCGATTAACTTCTACGTTGGAGTATGCCACAGAGCCTGTTAGAAGCGCGTAGGAAAAGTATTAGAGGAATGTAGGAGAAGTGTTAGAAATTCATTAGAACTCTGTCATGCCCTCAAAGGCAACTATGGTATAATGAATTGCTCACACAGGTCAGGAACACACAAAAGTCACAGCGAAGAGGTACTATCAACATGCCTTATATTGCCACCATCCGCGATAAGACATACCAGATCGAGCCGGCCGCCGAAGATCAGGCGAGCCTCGTTACCCTGCAAGGCGCCCGCTATACCATCGATTGGCGGCGGATTGCCTCTCTTGCCGCCAGGGGGCAAGAGCAAGGGGGTCCTGGCGGCCGCTTCAGCCTGCTCATTGATGGCATATCATACGATATCTTCGCCCGCCGGCTCAACAACCCCGATGAAGACCAGAGTCAGACCTATGAGATCCTGATCGGAGACCGGCGCTTCGAGGTGCTGCTTGAAGATGAGCGCGCAAAAGCCTTGATCGGGAGCATTCAATCCGCGTCCGACAGCGGGGAGGCTATGATACGCGCGCCCATGCCTGGCCTGGTTATCGGCACCCCGGTAGAGGCCGGCGCTGAGGTGGCACGGGGCCAGACGGTTATTGTGCTGGAGGCCATGAAGATGGAGAACGACCTGGCCGCCCCGCGCGCCGGCACCATCAAGGAGGTCCGCGTCAGCAAAGGCCAGACCGTCAACCAGGGCGATATCCTCGTTGTGATCGTGGCATGATCATAGGCGCAGGCCTTGTCGGCGGGCAAGAGGAGCCGAAGCGGCGCCCCTACACGAAATAGAAGCAGGGCACCGCCTATATTTCCCGGCAATTTTCGTTGATATGCTATAATGCGCTTGACCGATGAAGAGAGGTGACACACATGGACCAGCACGTGAGCCAGAATGTTGAGGAGTGGCGCAACACTACCGCTCGCAGCGCGCAGGAAAAAACCAGAGAGCGACAGCCAGAGTTCGTCACGAGTTCGCATATCAAGGTACCCGACCTGGCGACCGCAGAGGACCTGAGCGACTTCGATGCGCACACGCAGCTTGGCTATCCCGGCGAGTTTCCTTTCACACGCGGCGTGCAGGCCAGCATGTATCGCTCGCGCCTGTGGACCATGCGCCAGTACGCGGGGTTCGCCACGGCCGAAGAGTCGAATAAGCGCTACCACTTCCTGCTCTCGCAAGGCACGACCGGCCTCTCGGTGGCCTTCGACCTCCCCACGCAGATGGGCTACGATGCCGATGCTGCCCTATCCGAAGGCGAGGTGGGCAAGGTCGGCGTCTCCATCTCCAGCCTCGAAGACATGGAGACCCTGCTGCATGGCCTGCCGCTGGAACGCATCAGCACTTCAATGACCATCAACGCGACGGCCAGCATCCTGCTGGCGCTCTACATCGCCGTCGCCAGGAAACAGGGGGCCGAGGTGCGCAAGCTCTCCGGGACCGTGCAGAACGACATCCTGAAGGAGTATATCGCGCGCGGCACCTATATCTACCCGCCCGCGTACTCCATGCGCATCATCACGGATATGTTCCGCTACTGTGCCGAGCACCTGCCGCGCTGGAACACCATCAGCATCAGCGGCTACCACATCCGCGAGGCTGGTTCGACGGCCGTGCAGGAGGTGGCCTTCACACTCTCTAACGCCATCAGCTATGTACAGGCCGCCATCGACGCGGGCCTGGACGTGGACAAGTTCGCGGGCCAGCTCTCTTTTTTCTTCAACAGCCACAACAACCTGTTTGAAGAGGTCGCCAAGTTCCGCGCGGCGCGGCGCATGTGGGCACACATCATGCGCGAACGCTTCCACGCGCAGGACCCACGCTCGATGATGCTGCGCTTCCATACGCAGACGGCCGGCTCAACGTTGACGGCCCAGCAGCCCGACAACAACATTGTGCGTACGGCGTACCAGGCCCTGGCCGCGGTGCTGGGCGGCACGCAATCCCTGCACACCAACTCCAAGGACGAGGCGCTGTCTCTGCCCACGCAGGAAGCGGTACGCGTCGCCCTGCGCACGCAACAGATCCTGGCCCACGAGACCGGCGTGGCCGACGTGGTGGACCCGCTGGCAGGCTCGTATTACGTCGAGTCGCTGACGAATACCATTGAAGAACAGGCCTGGGAGTATATCCGTAAGATCGACGGGCTGGGCGGCAGCGTACATGCCATTGAGCGCGGCTACATGCAGGCAGAGATCGAGCAGGCGGCCTACGACTACCAGCGCGCGCTGGAGGCGGAGCAGGCCATCGTTGTAGGGGTCAATCGCTTTGTGCAGGAGGATGAGGAGCGACCGCCTCTGCTGCACGTTGACCCTGAAGTAGGCCGGCGCCAGGCCGCGAAGCTGGCAGCCCTACGCGAGCGGCGCGACAACCAGCGCGTCAAGCAGACGCTGGCCGCTCTGGAGGCCGGGGCCAGCGGCAACACCAACCTGATGCCCCTGATTATCGATGCCGTCGAGGCATACGCCAGCCTGGGCGAGATCAGCAACGCTATGCGCCGTGTCTTCGGCGAGCAACGCGAGTTCCGCTCAATAGAATGACAGTAGAAATTGTAGAGCAGCCACTATGAATTATGGAAACTTACAAGATGGCGCGGACACCCAGGACACTTATCCCGCGCGAGACGCGGAGCGCGGCGCGTTCGTCTCCGACCGCGAGCAGCGAGCATACGCCAGGAGTGCTGAGGCGCCGATAGGGGTCTTTGACTCAGGGGCGGGTGGCCTGACCATTCTTTCAGCGCTACGCCAGCGCCTGCCCCACGAAGATTATATCTACATTGGCGACACCGCGCATTGTCCCTACGGCGTACGCAGCGATAGCGACATTACCGACCTCTCGATCCAGGCCTGTCGCTTCTTGATAGAGCAGGGGGCGAAACTAATTGTTGTAGCCTGCAACACGGCTTCACAGGCGGCGCTGAACACGCTGCGTGCCACCTTGCCGGTACCCTTCGTGGGCGTCGTGCCAGCGGTCAAGCCCGCCGCACGGGCCACCAGGAAGGGTCGCATAGGCATCGCCGCCACCAACCAGGCCGCCAGAGCCACGTACCTGCGCCAGCTCATCGATGAATTCGCCGAGGGTATCCAGGTGTACGCCATTGGCTGTCCCGAACTGGTGACGCTGGTTGAACTGGGAGAGCTGGACGGTCCCGTGGTGGAGGAGACCGTCAGGCAGGCACTGCACCCCCTGTTGGTGGAAGATGTCGATGTCATCGTGCTGGGGTGTACACATTTCCCCGCCATGCGCGCCGTCATCGAATGCGTCGCCGGCAGCCAGGTGCAGATCATCGACAGCGGCGTCGCCATCGCGCGCCGGACGCAGGCTGTGCTGGATGCTGATGACCTCATACGTCCTGGCGACCAGGCTGCCAGCGGCGATCTCCAGGTCTGGTGCAGTGATGATCCTGTCGCCTTTAGTAAGGTAGCCAGCAAAATCCTCAGTTATCCTATCATCGCCCACCAATCTATATTCAAGGAAAGTGGCAAAACATGACCAGGTATTCTACTCCTGATACGAATGAAGATAACACTACTGGTAAACATCTAGACATAAACGAACCCATCCAAATGGATGAACCCGCATCCGTAGCCCAGAAACCACTCGCTAAGCCATTGCACACCCGTGTCGCCCGCTACGTCTCCAACATTCTGGCACCCGCGACCATCTCGCTGCCCTTAGTGCTACTGCTGGCCTTCTATCACGCGCACAATCCAGAGACAGCGCTCTTCTACGCGGGCATCACGCTGCTCTTCGCGAGTCTGGGGCCGCTGATCTATATCATCATCGGTGTGCGCCTGGGCAAGCTGTCCGATATCGATGTCAGCCGGCGCTCCCAACGCTCCGGGCCGTTTCTCTTCGGGCTGATCTCGGTCACGCTGGGACTCTTCATCTTGCTGGCGCTGCACGGCCCCAAAGTCCTGACTACGCTCCTCATTATCACCATTGTGAGCGGCCTGTGTATGATGTTCATCACCATCTGGTGGAAGATCAGCATCCACGCCTCGTCGCTGGCGGGAGCAGTAACCATCCTCACTGGTCTCTATGGCGCGCTCATGCTGCCCGCGTTCCTCCTGCTCGCGCTGGTATGCTGGTCGCGCGTGGTGCTGCGCCGCCATACCATCGCGCAGGTGATTGCTGGCTCGCTGCTGAGTATCGTGCTCACCACGGGGATTTTGTGGCTGCGGGGAGTATAGTCTCTGCGCAGTCTATGGCCGATTACCAGAGCAGTTCCATTTCCAAGGTTGGTCTCGTCTTCAGCACAAAACCGGCCTTCTCATAGATAGGCTGACCCTCTGGCGTGGCATACATCCAGATACGCTGAGCCTTTGTTTGTTTGATAAAGGCCATCAAGGTCTGGAGGAGCATAGTGGCGATGCCCTGTCCACGCCACTCCGGCAAGGTATACATATTCAAGATATAGGCCTCCAGCCCCGACAGATTGTGTTCGGCAGGAGGCTTCTGGAAAAAGATGAGGCCACTCATCGCCACAATCTTTCCCGCTACCTCTGCCACCCATACCAGAAAGGCTTCCGCCGGCAACGTCTCCATGAGATACTGATGGGTGGCTTGCTCCAGACCTGAAAGCCCCACCTCCTGCGTGATATGGCCGCTTTCGCGTTGCAGGGCGAGGCGCAGAGTAACCAATTCCTCTACATCTTGTAGAGAAGCGCGCCGAATAGCAAGAGATTGAGTCATCCGTTCTGTAGTCCTTCCATTATTCCTCACGCCAATATACGCCATGCTCGCGCCGTAGCAAGCCGCGACCAACCATGTCTTTTCTAAAAAAAGCTGCATCATGATAATGCTGCTCTATAATTTTGTTCACTTCGTCTTCCTGGTAGCGCATCCCCACCTCAAAACGCTGCGCAAACCATCTGACGATAATCTCAAGGTTTTTGCGGCCCGCCGGGATAGTCGTGAGGCGCCGGCCCTGAAAAAATTTCTCCAGCACCTCACGCTCCTCCTCCCCGGCCGCAAGCTCACTGATAGCAGCAACTTGTCCGGCAGATGGAAGCAGCGCCTTCTGGAGCGTCTGCAAGGAATTCTCGTTGAGCCTGTAACGATAGGTTGTTCCCGCGAACTGCACCTCGATAAGTCCCAGCTCTTGTAGCTTCCTCACATGCCTCAAGACAAGGGAGGGCTTCATATGCAGCAATAAGGCCAGGTCGCCCAGACTATATTGCTGCATAGACAGCAGGCCCAGGAGCCTGAGCCGGTGTTTATTTGTCAGAATGCTCACGACGTAACGCAAGAACAGGGTATTTTCTTGGGGGGCCTGCATCAGCTTCCCGCTTTCTCTATACACATCATTCACTCGCTCTGCTCCGGCATCTCCGACCCGCTCAGCCAGTACTGCGAGCCATCGCGCGTGCGGTTCACGAAGCGATACTCGAATAATCCGCGACGCAGGGCGGCGCTATCCTTGAAGGTGCTGTGCAGGAGGAGCAGCTCGTTTACCTCTTGCTCGCTATATGTGCGCCCTAACTCAAAGAAGCTTGCCAGGTATTCCAGCATGAGCAGCTTATCGCGCTGCTTGGCTGGCGGCCACATGGTCAGCCGGCCGCTGTTGTCCAGGAAGCGGCGCAGTTCCTGTGACAACGTTTCGTCGTGAGCCTCTGTCGCGGGCGTGGCCCAGAGATTTTCTCCTGAGACAAGCTGCTCAAGGGCGCGGGCCGTGAGATCAAAGTAGAAAGAGCTGAGGCGATAGGTTTTGTTGGCCCCCTCGCCACGGCGCTCGTACAGGTACTTCATCGACACAAGCTGCTTGAGGTGCCGCGAGACGCTCGACTGGCTGAGGTCGAGGGCGGCGATGATATCCTGGGCATGCATCTCGTCCTCTTGCATAAGCAGATCGACAATACGCAGACGCGTCTCATCGGCAAGGGCAGCCAGGCGCGCGCGTAGCTCGCCCCGTCCCATAGGCGCAGTGCCTTGAAGGGCTACATCGTAGTTGGGTGGCTCGCTAAAGAATAAGCGAGTGCTGACCTCATCTTCCCAAAGCGTCACATGGCGTCCCGTGTGCCACGAAGGAACCAGGATGATCTCCGGGGCACTCTCCAGGCGGCCAGGAAGAGCCGGAGGCAATACACGCCCGGTAAAGGCGCGAAAGGTTTCCTCGATGCTGGCCTCTTCAGCGATGTTGCTCGCGAACATCGCGGCCTGCCAGCGCAAGGTACCTTGCACGCGTCTCCATTCGGCGGCGAGCGCGGCCTGCCACAGCTTTTCGAGATGCGAGACGAGCAGGCGCTGCAAGGCTAGCGGGTCATTGAGCAGAGCATGCACCTCGATCTGGAGCGCGAGATCAAAGGGAGTGTCAACCTGAACATACTCAACGCAGGTCAGATAGGCCTGCACATCGCTAAGCAGGCGGTCTGCACCTGGCGCTGAGGATGAGAGTTCGGATGCGACGCAACGAGCGAAACGGGAACCCAGGCGCTCAAGGACGCGGTCGCGTACCGCAGCGGGGTCCTGCGCGGCCAGGTGCTTCAGATACGTGGGGAAATCCGGCGTATCCTGCTCTGGTAGCAGGGCATCACGCAAGCCCTCGAAGATCAGCCGATTGACATAACGAGACGCGGGAGTGAGCGCATCCAGTGTTCGCAAGACCCACGGATTGAGGCCAGGGAGGCGTTCGGCCGCGCTAAGCAACGCCAGGCTGTTCAGGGCATTATACACGGGGTCCAGGGACACACGCATAGGGATGGTCGGCTGAGATGATGGTAAAGTCATGGGAACGCCTCTTTTTTCTAATTATGCGTTTATTTGCATATTTGCTTAAATAAAAGATATCATGAAAAATGGAAGATGTCAAGGGGGATGATATCACTATTCCCTCCCTATGACACCAACTCACATGATCAGGGGTCTCCCGCAAAGTTGATGAAAACTGCTTGCTTGTTGACACTGTGATGAGACTGAGCTAGCATGAGGAGCGATTTCAGAACACGACCAAAAATGGTCAAGACCGCCAAAAATCCTCTTCATGATGACACATTCCCGAATCATCAACATTGCGGAAGACCCCCAATCATATGAGTCGATGTCCTCCCTATGTAGTAAATTGGGTGAAATCAGCACAACTTTTGAGGCGAAACTAACAAAATCAGCGCGAAACATGGAAATTGACGATGGAGAATCTAGAGAAGCAGCCCCAGAGGCGGATTGGTTCGCACCATTTTTGGAAATAGGTGAGGGCAGCGCAGGGTACATCTTGTGGTTACAGCATGTGTTGGACGTTTACCAAATATTACCATCTCCTTTGCGGTCTGTGTCAGTTTCGCTGGTACTGGGCCTCCATGCTCATTGAGAGACATGAACATGTTGGCCCTCCCCCAAGATTGCCTTTCACTGATCAGCGAAGCTGGTGCGCATGTTCAACTGGCGCACGCCGTCGTCAAGAGGATCAGCTTCTAGCCGAGAGGTGACACACCATCTTTCAGTCCCGACTCGGCTTTGTTCTGATTCCGGCGATGACGAGATCAAGCATGCGGTTGACCCCATCAGGGTCGGACGCATGTTCGTTCACCATGACGATTCCGTAGACAAGTCGTATCACGTCGACAAGATGGACATCCGTGCGGATGTGTCCTGCGGCCTGGGCGCGGAGCAACAGGACATTTCCCGCCTCGAGCATCGTTTTGTTCGCAGCATAGCTTCTCGTCCCCGGAACGCGCTTGGCAGCCATGACGGCTGCTCCCATGCTCTGCCCTCGAGCCGCGAAGTCCATCTGGAGACGAAGCCAGCTCATCAAGGCGTCGAAAGGAACCGGAGCGCTTGCGAGTTCTTCAGCATGCACCCTCAATTCATTGGCCTCATCCAGAAACACTGCCTCGAGAAGATCCTGACGCGTGGGGAAGTGGCGGTACAGCGTTCCGATTGCGACCCCTGCCGATCTAGCAACGTCCTCGAGGACGATGTCAGCGCCGCGCTCCGAGATGGCGACTCGCGCCGCGTTCAGCAGGCTGGCGTAGTTGCGCTGAGCATCAGCTCGCATGGGGCGGTTGGCTTGTGGTGGCTCGTTCATTGAATGTGACTCCTTTCTCCCAGAGAGATTAGCCCTTGACAAAGTGAGGGTCCCTCCGTTAATATAAGGAGGTAACATGAGGGTCCCTCCGTTAATATAAGGAGGTAACCTCATTTTATCACACTCACGCTTCATCTTACCACGAGAAGGAGGACTTTCTTATGCGTGTTTTCGTCACAGGAGCAACAGGATTTATAGGCTCCGCCGTCGTCCGCGAACTCATTGGTGCAGGTCATATAGTTGTCGGCCTGAGCCGCTCAGACACTGGTACTGCGATACTGAAGGAAGCTGGGGCCGAGGTGCACCGAGGTGCTCTTGACGACCTCGACAGCCTTCACCGCGGTGCCGCAGCTGCAGACGGCGTCATTCACCTGGCGTTTCATCACAACTTCTCGGACCATGCGACCTCCGTGCAAATGGACCTGCGTGCCGTCGAGACGATGGGGGCAGCGCTCGCGGGCATAGGCTCGCCGTTCGTGATCACCGGTCACTTAAACGGGGAGGCATCGGAGAACGCGGCGCTCTCATTGGCTGGAGTGCGATCATCAGTCGTCAATCTTTCTCCGTCCGTGCACGACGAGGGCGACAAGGGCTTCGTGCCGATGCTGATCAACGTCGCCCGCACAAAGGGCGTCTCTGCCTACATAGGCGACGGGTCCAACCGTTGGCCTGCTATCCATCGCCTCGATGCGGCACGCCTGTTCCGCCTGGCACTGGAAGTC
>JALYVR010000116.1 GCA_030853145.1 Chloroflexota bacterium
AGCCACGCCCTACGGACACGCCGAGCGGATCAAGGGAACGTCGTAAACAGATCGCCCAGATCGGTAGCAGAAGCCGCGTCGCCCAGGAGAGGGGTCACCCCAAAGATCTCCTGCAACGTGCGCAACAGTGAGCTATGGGTATAGTGAATTGTGTTCGAGTAACCTCCCCCCTTCGCGACGGGAGACAGCACGATCATCCCAATTGGGCCGTCCCCACCTTCGCCCTCATCCCAGGTGATGAAGACGATACCACCGCTCTGATATGCCTGCGAGTTGAGAATCGGCGGCAGGTTCTGTGAGAGCCAGGTGTCGCCTTGCTTCACAGCATCATTAAGAGGCCCGCAAGTATCGTGCATGTCATTACACAGGTCCGGCGTGATGAAGTTGTAGCGCGCCTGCGTATTTTGTTGGAGGTCTGTCGCCAGCTCGCTGTAGGGGCGCACATGCGCAATACAGTAGGCCGAATTTGGATCGTTGGTATTCGTGACATCGTCGAAGAAGACCATGGGATTGTGCTTGGGCGCGTATAAACCATCTCTGCTCAACGGACAAACCGTGCCGCTAATGCCTTCTTGATACGACTTCCACAAGATGCTGGCAGTGTTCAGCAAAGTAACCAGGTGCAGGGTGGAGCTTTGATGATTGGCGTCCGGGTCAGCGTCATCGCTAATGCCAAGATTGCTGCCTGCCTCCAGCCACACATAGTTCGGCTCGCTTGGATGAATCCCTGGCGGATTGTAGTACTGTTCGGCGTATGAGGCCATTGGCAGCAGCGTCTTGTTGATATACGGCGCGGAAGCGCTATTCTTGATATCTGACCAGTTGTGATTCTCCATCATGATCAGAAAGACTGTCCTCTCGCCAGTCACAGCCGTAGGGATCGGTGTGGCGGCAGGAGCCGTGTTCGTGACCTGGGCCGTAGGGGTGGGTGGCAAGTTACCTGCCGGGCTGGAACTCCCGCATGCCGCGACTAGCAGAGATATGGAAAGTATACTCGTGCGCTCAATCATCCGTTTAAGAGATAGCATCTATGGGTTCTCCTCTCATATCACGATCAAGGTCCGCGTCTTCTCTATGATATGGCATACAGATGCATGTACGTCTAGCCTTCTCGCAAGATCTATCCGTATCTTGCGAGAAGGCCAAAAAAGTGCATTTGCGGGAAAGGTTACATCATGCCTGCTTAGATGCAGGAGTTGGCCTTATTGGACCACTCCTTCTGGATGGTGTAGCTCCCCACCTGCTTCATCTGCCAGGCGCAGATATCGCCGATCTCTCCATTCGCCTGATCGTACCATCCCTGTCCGGGGACCGGATCTGTGATCGCCTCGCACAGTTCATGCGAACTCGTGGCCGTGAGCGCGTCAAACGGCGCGAGATTGCTGACGCAGCCCGCGCAGTCGGGGTAGGGCATAACCGCGTAGAAGGTCTGCCCATTGATGCTATTGTGATAACCACAGAACGCCTGGCAGGAGTTTTGTCCACCCTGGGACACCGTCACCCCACTCGGGAGGTACACAAAGTAAAGGCTATTTGAGGTAGCCTGCGGAAGTGTGCCGTTGGCAATAGCTGTGTTCAGCATCTGCTGGATGTCGCTATCCGCGACGGTTGCTGCCGGGCCTGGTGTAGTGATCGTCGTTGTGCTGGTGCGACTGCCATGTCCGATATTTTGTCCCGCAACGTTGTACTCTGCCAGTTGGTCGATGAGCGGGCTGGTGAGGATAAAGTCGAAGAAATCGTTCAACTTTTGGAGCGTATCGCTCAAAGGCGACTGCTGCCAGGCTGCTCCCCAGAAGACGGTGAAGACCTGCACTGCGGTCAGCAATGACCCGTTGTTATAGACGAGGTGCGCTGGCGTGGCGGCCGTCCTGGCTTCATCGAACGTGGATAATGGCACGATGTTGATAGGTCCGCTCTGTGCCGGTGAGGCTGGATCAGAAAATGGTACATTGCCAGTCATACGAATCCTTTCTCGATACCCACCGCATTCAGGCGGTGGAAGGAAAAGCGGATAAGCCTCTCCCCTGAAAGGGGATTGGGTCACCTGCCATCTCCCTTTGCTATCAACTTGTCTACACCAACACCTTCAGCAAGAGTGGCGCTCCCTGCCGTGAACGTTCCATATGCCTGTCTACTTGCATTGAGCGCGCTCTTCCTCTGATTCGGTGCTACCTTTCATTATACTGGTTTTTATGAGGAACTGGTAATAGAAAGTTTTATATCTACGGTTTCTGCGCCGTCAGCGCTCAGACGTTGTGGGGTAATAAGACCAGCTACCCATTGACAGATGTTTTACCGAGTGGCTTTTTCGCCATTACCGCCCCGCTCCTGGGATACCGCGCCGGACACTTTCTCACCTGTTGCCACACCAGCAGCCGGCGCCCATCATCAAGGCCTGGTAACCTCACAAGCACATCATCCCGCAAAACTGCTCCGACCTGCTGCGCCGCCCGTTTGCCCTGAACCAACTCCTCGGCCAGGTCGCCTTTTTTGGGGAGAACGATCTTCCCACCGACACGACAGTACGGCGCGGCATACTCCAGAAGGGTGGACAGGGATGCGACAGCGCGCGCGGTCACGAGATCAAACGAGGAGCGATACTCGGCTTTGAGCGCCAGTTCTTCAGCGCGCCCATGCACAACAAGCACATCTTTCAAATCCAGTATCTCGATGACATGCTGAACAAATGTCACTTTCTTGCCAGTGGCCTCTAAAAGCACGACCTGCCACTGCGGGCGCATAATCTTGAGAGGCAGGCCGGGGAAACCCGCACCTGCCCCGATATCAAGGACACGTGCCGCTGGCTTATCATAGACCAGCAGCAAAGACAACGAATCGAGGAAATGCTTGCTGAGCACCTCCCCAGGATCAGTAATCGCCGTTAAATTGATACGCGTATTCCAGTCAAGCAGCTCCTGGCGATACTGGAGGAACTGCTCCATCTGCCGGGGCGTGAGAGCATCGCTCCATGGAGCAGGCAGGGCATCCTTTGCGAGTACACTGCCTGCTCTATCCAGCGATGTTCTGCCTGCTCTATCCCTTACGGATACACCACATATCTCGCGCAGGCCAGCATAGAACGCTTCCAACGCGCTATCTATGCTCATCTAGGAGACGCGCTTCTTTTTGCTGTTCAGGTAATCGACAAGCAGGTACTCGCCGAGGTTGTGCTTATCGGCATAGAATGTGCGCCCGTGATTGACCTCCGCCATCTGGTTCACGAAGTTGACCATCCAGTGGTCATCCTCCAGCATGAACGTGTTAATGGTAATGCCCTCGCGGGTGCAGCGCTGCACCTCCAGCAGGGCCTGCTGCTCGGCGTAAGGGTTGGGCGGATAGCCGAACTGCCAGCCACCCAGCGATTCCTCGTACCAGACCGTTGGTCCGCCGTCGGTGACCATGATGATCTGCTTGTTGACACCCCGGTGCCGCGCCAGCAATTGGCGAGACAGCATCAGCCCATGCGCCATATTGGTACCCTGGCTATGATCGGCACGCCCCATCTCAACCAGCTCATCGGGCTTGTATTGGCGGGCGACGAAGGAAAATCCCACGATGTAGAGGTTATCGCGTGGAAACTGCGAGCGGATCAGGCTCTCCAGGGCCACGGCGACCTTTTTCGCTGCCGGCTGGCACTCGTTATAGATCATGCTCATGCTCATGTCGATCATCAGCACTGTCGAGGACTGCGTGGTGAACTCGGTGCGATAGACCTCGAAGTCTTCTTTTTGCAGCCCGACGGGTGTGCCGGTGCCACGACGATGCAAGGCGTTCATCAAGGTCTTTTCGAGATCCAGGAAGAAGGGATCGCCGAATTGATAGGGCTTGCTCTCCTCGGTGCGCTCTCCGCCGACGCCCCGGAAGGGGCTGATATGCCTGCCAAAGCCGTCGCGCTTCAGTTTATTGAAGATATCCTGCAGCGCCTTCTGCCCAATCTTGCGAATACCCCTGGCGGTCAACTCCCAGCGATTGCCCTTTTTCTGGATATAACCCGCCTCCTCCAGCATCTTCATGAGCGCTTTTAGCTCTTCGATGGATTGGTATTCCTCGTCACCGAGCAGCTCCTTGACCTTCTCGCTGTCGATGGCCTCCAGATCATCCAGGCGGCGCGCCTCGTGGAACTGGTCCTCCAGACCCTCCATCTGCTGCATCTGGCCCATCATACGCAGGGCCTCGTTGAAGGGCAGCGACTCTTCGCCCCGGAAGGGGAAGCGCATGCGCATATCTTCCATGGGGGAGAGCGCCTCCAGGTTCTGCGCCAGCTCCAGCATATCGACGCGGATACGGTCGTCGCCGATGAGCTGCTCCATGAGTTCCTCCAACTCCTGGCGTTGCTCAGGCGAGAGGTTCTCCATCAGGGCCTGCATGGCCGCCATGCGCTGCTGCATCTGCTCGATCAGATCATCGAGCGAGTTGACGCCGGGGAAGTAGTCGCCGTACTTCTCCATGAACGAGTCAAAATCAGGCTCCAGGCCCTGCTGGCGCTCGCGCAGCATCTTGTTGAGTTCCCGCATCATCTCGCGCATACGTGCGATGTCTTCAGGCGTCATGTTCTGCAATGACTGCTGCATGCCCTGGAAGAACTGCTGCTGCATCTGCTGTTGCAGGCTATCCACCAGCTCTTTGAACTTCTCACGCGCCTCGTCGTCCATAAAGTCGTAGTCAGAGAGGCCCTTGATCTGCCCAGGGAGGTCGCCGGGAAGCTTGTCCAGGTACTCCTGCTTGCGTTTGGCGATCATCTCCAGCATCTTGCGCTTCTGTTCCGGCGTGAGATCATCGCCGCCGGCTTGCCCCGCCTGACCTGATTGACCAGGCTCCCCGGACGGATCCTGTTGCCCTTCGGCTCCCTGACTCTGCTGTTGCCCTTCGGCTCCCTGGCTCTGCTGCTGACCCGCCTGTGGGTCGGCGGATTTGTCAGCATCGCCCTTATCCCCAGGTTGCTCGCTGGAGCCGGCTTCGTCGAGGCGACGCTCGATACCCTGGCGCTCCAACTGCTTGATCTCCTCAAGCTTCTCGCGCAGGTCATCCATGACGCCGGAGGACATGTTATAGCGGTTGAGCTTCTCGTTGCGCTGGTTGCGCATGCGCTCCATCAACTCACGCAGTCCCATGTTCCTGCGCCCGTCTTCGCCACGCACACCCTCCTGCATCAGGCGCTTGAGCGCCTTTTGCAGGTCACCGTTCTCCATATAATCATCGGAGAGCGCGTTCAGGATATCGTCGGCATCCAGGCCTTCGATACGCTGGGTACCGTCCCAGCGCGTGTACCCGTAGCGGTTCTTGGAAAAACGTTTGAACATTCCTGTTCCTTTTACCTATCGTCGATAGCGGACCTTCCCGCTGACCTCGTCCTTGTTGAGACGGCGGTTCAGGTGCAGGCCTTCGAGGATGAACTCGATCGCGGACGCAATACTGGCCTGATTTCCACGCGCGTGCAGACGGTCGATAGCTTTACTCAAGCCGCCGACCTTCGAGAGCTGGTTGACGTACTCCATGGAGGACATATCGTCGCCCACGTGAACGCTCAGACCACGCTCAAAGCCTACCAGCAGTTGTTCAAACTCACGCTGCTCAAAGTATTCGCCGAAGACGTGGAGGATAGCCGCGTTGATGAGCCGCTGGATCACGCGCTCCTCTTTGACATCACCAACCGTATCCAGCTCGATTTTGCCGCTGGTCGAGGCCATGATCGCCGAGAGGTCGCTCACGCGGGGAGCCGCCTGGCGCTCGTTGAGGCGCAGGGCACGCCGGCAGGCGTTACTGAGCACATTCTCGTAGTTGGTGACAGAGACGCGCACGCTCACACCCGACCGCTGGCTGATGTCGTTGCTGCGACGCGCCAGGTGAGTGATCTGCGCGATGACCTCCTCCATGAACTTGGGATAGACGATGTCCAGGCCCTCGGTCGGATAATGGTTGCTCTCGGCCTTCATGATATTGATTTCATGCGCCACATCCACCGGGTAGTGCGTACGAATCTCGGAGCCGACGCGGTCCTTGAGCGGCGTGATGATGCGACCACGGTTGGTGTAATCTTCGGGGTTGGCGCTGGCTACCACGTACACATCCAGGGGCAGGCGAATCTTGTAGCCCCGAATCTGCACGTCGCGCTCTTCCATGATATTCAACAAGCCTACCTGGATGCGCTCCGCCAGGTCGGGCAGCTCGTTGATACAGAAGATGCCCCGGTTGGTGCGCGGGATCATGCCGTAGTGGATCGTCAGCTCGTCTGAGAGATAGCGGCCCTCGGCCACGCGCACCGGGTCCACCTCGCCCACCAGATCGGAGATCGTAATATCAGGAGTTGCCAGCTTCTCGCCATAGCGCCTATCGCGCGGCAGCCAGGCGATCTCTACCGCATCACCCTGTTCTGCCACCTTATCCAAGCAGGCTCTACAGATAGGTGCATACGGATCATCGTTAATTTCGCAGCCGGCAATGATGGGTACTTCTTCGTCCAACAAATTCACCAGGCTGCGCGCCATACGCGTTTTGGCCTGTCCGCGCTCACCCAGGAAGATCATGTCCTGCCCGGAAAGAATGGCGTTCTCAACCTGGGGGATGACGGTCTCTTCGTAGCCCACAATCCCTGGGAACAGCTCGTCTCCTTTGCGAATCTTCTGAATCAGGTTCTTGCGCATCTCCTCTCTGACGGAGAGCACTTTATAGCCACTTTCACGCAACTCGCCGATGGTGCGTGCTTGTGTAGTGATGGTCATATTTCGCTTTATGCTACCTTTCTCAGTCGGGGGTGGCTTCGTGTGATGCATGGGGATAGGGGTTTAGCACCAATCCGGCATGATCCCAATGTACCAAAAACAGGTGGAACCATCTTTATTCTACCGTCTGGCGCAGGAAAGCGCAAGGGGAAGCAAGTCTGACCACATGATGGACATCGCAGGCATCATCGTTCGCTTGCCTCGCCCGCGCTGAGCAGGCCCCTTCTGCATCTGCTAGAATAGACATAAGAGAGGAAAAGAACCAGACGGCAAAAAGGAGACGATACCATGCCAGCAAATCGACAGGCTGCCCGGCGACGATCTTCCAGCCGCCTGGGAAGAGCGCTGAAGCGGGCTTTTATGCAGGCGCATATCGCGCTCTATCGCCTCAGCGGCGGCCTGCTAGGCAGGCGTTTCGGTCGGCAATCTTTCTTGCTCCTCACAACGACCGGTCGCAAGAGCGGCCGCGCGCGCGTGACGCCGTTGTTCTACCTGCCCAAAGGGGACGACTTTATGCTGATCGCCTCCAACTGGGGGACCGCGACAGATCCCAACTGGTGGCAAAATCTCCAGGCCCATCCGCGCGCGCAGGTGCGGATCGGACAGAAGACGCTGACCGTCTCCGCCCGGCAGGCAGGATCGGAGGAGCGCGCGCGCTTGTGGCCGTTCATCACAGCCCGGTACCCGAACTTCGCGAACTACCAGCGCGGCATCACGCGAGAGATTCCCGTCGTTCTGCTCACACCCACTTGATAGCAGAGATCTGCCCCGGCTAGCAAACATCTATATACGAACAACCAGGATAGCTGAACAAGATTTGGAGGACCCTCGATGGCGACAAAAGAGTGGCTTGATGTTTCGGTCCCACTACGCACTGGCATGGTACACTGGCCCGATAACCCGCCGGTGCAGATTGAGCGCATGCTGGACATTGGCAAAGGAGACGCGGCCAATGTCTCCCGCATCTCGATGGGCGCGCATACCGGCACGCATATGGATGCCCCGGTCCACTTCTTTCAAGGAGGCAAGGGCATCGATACTATGCCCCTGACGGCGGCCATTGGCCAGGCACGTGTGATTGAGATTACCAATCCAGCGGTCATCACAGCCGAGGAACTTGGCGGTCATCAGATCCAACAAGGGGAGCGCGTACTCTTTAAAACGCAGAACTCGACCAGATGCTGGCACAGCGGCGAATTTATCCAGGACTTTGTCTCCATCTCACAGGAGGCCGCACACTACCTGGCGCAGCAGCAGGTACAAACGGTCGGCGTGGACTACCTCTCGGTCGGCGGCTTCTTCAAAGATGGCGCCGAGACGCATCATGCCCTGCTGGGAGCCGGGATCTGGATTATCGAGGGACTCAACCTCGCCTCTGTCACCCCTGGTCTCTACGACCTGATCTGCCTGCCACTGAGGATAGTGGGCTGCGATGGCGCGCCCGCACGAGCTATCCTGCGCCCAGCCAGCGACTGAGCGCGCAAGAAGAAGGGGTGGGCGCTTGCACGAAATTCGTCTACGCGTGAAGCAGAGGAAAACCAGCGAAAGTACCCAGACCTTTTACTGGCAGGCCCGTTCGCCCGTAAGCTGTATGCATCGTTCTCTCGTGATGACCATAATCTTTCCTGCATAGTCTATCTCAAAAAAAATGTAGCGCGTGCCAGCAGCATTCTTGAAAAGCGAAATCATTGAGTATTGTGATGGTCCTACCATTCCAGTCCATGGTCCAGACCAGATAACGTCCGGGAAAAGATGCTGATCGATAGAAAACTCATAGAAGCCTCCCCCTTCAGGATGAGGCTCGGCTAACCGTTGCTTCAAAGGAGTGAGTTGCCAGCGCGCGCCTCCTTCCCCCTCCCAGCCCTCAACAGCGCCTTGAGACTCTCCCATGGACTCACTTATCTGATTGATATCGGGGTGATACTCAAGAGGAAGAGATGCTCCTGCACGTTTATATCTGCCTTGTTGCTTGAGAAAGGTCAGCGCATGATTTGTGGCAATACGGTAGAGCCAGGGAGCCAAAGGATGATCCACGAGAGAGCGAGCTCCTTGCCCATTTTTTTGCGGTATAGATTGCCAACGGTTCAGTGATTCAGGAGCTTGCCAGCGAGGTAAGGCGTAAAATGCCGCGATAAATGTTTCCTGGGCAAGATCACGGGCACTCTCCCAATCCCCCAGGATTGATTGAAGGTACATGAGTATAGACGTTTCATAGGCTAGAACGAGATGACGAAAAGCATCATGATCTCCATGGGCAGCTTTGCGTGCATATTCAAGTTCCTGGCTCCTGGATAATGCATCCCCGTTGAACACCTTATTTGCGTTTCCTTCTTTATTGAACAGAAGCATCTTCCTGATTCGGTTGAATACTATTCTATAAGATGAAACTCCTATGGAAGCCAAAAGCGGACAAAGTCAGGACTCTCGAAAGACACTGGCTGTTGTGCCTTTTACAACCGTTCCCCCAACGAACGGGTGAGTTTGCAGATATGCCTGTACATGAGCGGTTGTGAACCAGGCAGCAGAGGGAATGGAGGGAGCCAAAAGCGAGGGATGGATCGCTGGAAGGCCAGGGCTTCTAGAGGATGATGTACATTTTAAAAACGGCTCTCTGTCGGAATGACTCCTAAGCTCATAAACCGTAAGACCATGTGCCACCCGGATGAACAGTGATAACATTCCCTGCATCTGGTGTATACAGCAGCCAATTATCCATCCCTCTGTCCTCATTCTGTTCAGAATAGATGCTGAAAATACGCAGGACAATAGCATGCTCAAAAGTGAGAAGAGCATCAAGAGCGGGTGTGATTACCTCAAATGATTGGAGGATGTGCCCTTCGATACACTGGATCTCAGCTTCAATTTTTGCCTGATCGTCTTCTGAAGCGACGACAACGTGCTCGTCTTTTTCCAAACGCCATGCCCCACCATAGACCCACAGATGCCATTCACCATGAGACTTCCCGTGCGGATCTTCTGGTGGCTGAGGTTGGCCAAATTCCATCGTCACAAACGTTCCTATCCCATGTGCTACTCCCCAGGACTTTTGGCCTATCACACCGTGTAGCTTCGTGTGTATATCAGCGATATCCTTCTGAAATGGAACCATGCTTCTCATTCCTTTTTTAGGCCGTCTGCGGTTGAAAGTAGACGGTGAACACCAGATAATTCTCACTCATGAGAGGTCCTCTTCAGTATCTCGGCCATTCTTGGCCATAGATGCATCTTCCCCATAGAGAAGACGTGCTACTTTGATTTGGGTAGATATTTCTCCCAGAATATCATCTTCCCCATAGAGAAGACGTGCCAGTTTACTCTCTACAAACATTTCTTCCGAAATATCATCGTCCAATCCCCCTTGCTTCTCCAGTCGAAGCATCTGAAACAGGAGGAAGGCGCGTTGGTAATGGGCCGCGATGTGCATTGTATCCTGATTGTCTTCTTGCGCCAGACCGCCCAGGACCTTTTGACGAAAGGCTTCATTCTGCTCGTAGAGGAAAGGAGAAAGTTGGAGCGCCACGAGGATCCCCCCCCATTGGAAAGCCGTTGGACGGAGAGTCCTGGTTGCTCAAGAAGAGAAGCAGCACTGACATATCGACAAGGGGTGCTGGGATATAGCGTCCCCCCCCCCGCTACGCAGGAGGGTGCTCAGATCGGGAACCTGCTTCTGCTTGAGGGCAGGAACAATCACGTCATAGAGGATATAGTCATCCAAGACTTGTCGCAGGGAAGCATCCACATCGTGCCACAGCAACGGGGACACCGCAGGCACAAAGAGGTACCCGGGATCGATGCCTTTGGCTTCTCCAGCTAGCCCTCTTCCTCGTCCTCGTCATCCTCCTCAGGCAAGCGCGAACGCAGCCCAAGGTACTCGGCTGCCGCCTGGATGGTAAAGGTATAGTCTCTTCCAGGC
>JALYVR010000762.1 GCA_030853145.1 Chloroflexota bacterium
GGCCAGCCGGTCGTCATGGCTGCCAAGCGTGATTTATCACGCCGCTACGAAGGGATGCGTTAGTCCGGCAGGGCGGGACTATTCAAAAGGCTTGTCACCTTTTCGTCCATAGCGGCATAGGTCAGGCGCGCCACCCAGGGTCTGAGCATTTCGGGTTTCAGGTGAGCGATCTGCACCAGGTAGCGTTGATTGCGCCGGACGAGGTAGCCGCGGCCGGGAGGCATGTCGCTCATACGGACGCCTAGCAGTGGCGCATCGGCGGGGTCGCCGCCCAGGATCACGCCCATGCGGCAGGAGCGCGCCTGTTGCAGGACGACATCATTCCGGCTCAGATCGGCTGAGCTACCAGCTACGATGATGTGCAGGTTAAGGTTACGAGCCTGCAGCAGGTACTCTTTCAGATCGTTCAAGGGATTTTTTGATAGGACACTCAACTGATCGTAATCATCGATAACGACCAGGATAGGCTGCATATCGAGGTCGAGCGCGTCATCGTTATCATTAGCCGCTGTTTGCTTTTCCTCCAGGGCTGCGCGCATACGTTCCATGCGTTCGCGCAGTTCCTTCTTAAGTGTCTCGACAACCTCCAGCAGGCGCTCCTCCGAGTCGGCGTACATCCATACATTGGGCAAGCGCCGCAACGCGCGCGAACTGCGCCGGAAGTCTACCAGGATGACCTGGACCTCCCGGCTTGTGGGAGCGCTGCCCAATGTTAGCAGGCAGGCCTGAAGCACATTCGTTTTGCCGCTGACGGGGCCACCGGCGACAATCGCGTGAGGTGTATCGGCGTTGAGATCGAGCGCGATTGGCCGTAGCGAGAGGTCCTCGATGCCCAGGCGCAGGCGCAATCCATGCTGCTGGGCCAGAGGATCTCCGAAGGCCGCCTCAATCAAGAAATCGTCGATACGTACGTAGTCCGGCAGCAGTTCGATGGCTGGCGCGCGTGTGCCTTCGGCCTCGTGGGCCAGAAATTCGATGTACTCCTCAAGTTTCGCGGCCACTTCGTCGTCGTCCTCGCCGTGGACAGGTAACGCGACCTGCACCTCTTCAGGCGGATTGCCCCGTCTATAGGCCCTGCCCGCCATACCGGCGTCAATGCGGGCCGCCTCGTATCTACCCAGCAGGATCAGCGAGTCGGTCACTTCGAGTAAGCGTAGGCCAAAGCGGATCTCGATCAAGCTAAGCAACTGCGTTGGTACGGCGATCGGGCGATCAACGGTCAGAACCAGGTAGACTCCGTAGTTACGCCCCTGGCGCGCGAGGGAGAGCAACAGGTCCATATCTTTGTCATGAGCCTGCTTAAATTCTAGAAATTTATCAATCAGTAGTACCACGGCCGGAAGTTCAGGCAGATGGGTCGCGCCCTGCGCTGGATCATTTCTCCGGCGCTGGTACATCAGAAAATCTTCAATCTGCTGGGTGGAGAAGAGGTGTTTGCGCTCTTCGATAGTGCCGAGCAATTTGCGCAGCAGGCGTCGGATATACTCATCGTCGGCCTCGCCGAAGATACCTCCGACATGTGGCAGTTTCTCAAAGACCTTCAGTGCCTGCCCCCCGAAGTCGACCATATACATTTGCAGTTGTGAAGATGTGTGAGTCAGTGCCAGGGTGGTAATCAGAGAGCGCAAAAACACGCTTTTGCCGGTGCCAGGCGCGCCCGCGATCAGCACATGTCCACCTTGCTGCGGCATATTCAACATCAGCGGTTCCTGGCGCTGCTCGGCGGGAAGATCGACCAGACCGATAGGGGCATTGAGCCAGCCGTAGACTGGCTGGTCTATGGTGTCAAGAGAGAGGTCTGCGCCTATGCCTGAGGCAAGGGCCTGAGAGAGCGGTCTTTTCTCCAGCACCGGGGGCATAGCTGGATTTTCGTAAATTTCCGCCAGGCTGATGCGCTTTGGGAGGGGATCGGGCCAGGGACGGAACAGCTCCGCGCCAATAGTATCCTTAAATGGTATCATCACGTCCGACAACACCATCTGGTCGGTTACATCTTCAGCCCCGGCCGCGGCGCGTAGCATGGCGATGATGGACTCGTTCTGAACCTTCGCGGGTAGTGAGGTACGCGCGCTCTGGAACAGTTCAAAGACCTCGGAGCCGATCTGAAGGTAGGCGCGGCCGGGTTGTGTGCTGGGCAGAAGCGCGGCTTCAGAGCGTCCGATCATATCGCGGCTATCCTGTAGAGAGGCCACGCGCAGGCAGATGCGGAACTTGAGGTTCGACCAGATGGCGGGGTTCACCGTGCCGGTGGGTTTCTGGGTTGCCAGGATCAGGTGGACGCCCAGGCTACGGCCCTTCTGCACTACGCTGACCAGCCCATCCATAAACTCCGGATGCTCCTTAGCAAGTTCCGCGAACTCATCGATAATGATCATCAGGTTAGGCAGCGGTTCCCTGAAAGGCGAGCTGGGGTCCTGGGCCTCGCCGCTGACCAGGGCCTGGGCGCGCATCGCCTGGTACTGGGCGATTTTCTTGGCGTTCGCTTCGCTGAGCATATGCTCGCGCCTGCGCAGCTCGCTTTTCAGGGCGGTCAGAGCGCGCTCGGTCAGGCGTCCGCTCAGGTCGGTGACGATGCCCACGGTATGTGGCAGCTTTTCAAATGGCTTGAAGGTCGCACCGCCTTTGAAGTCAACCAGCACAAAGTTCACGAGGTGCGGATGGTGGGTCATGGCCAGGCCCAGGATCAGCGACTGGAGCAGCTCGCTTTTCCCTGACCCGGTGGTACCGGCGATAATGCCGTGCGGGCCGTGGACCGTGTCATTGAGGTCG
>JALYVR010000763.1 GCA_030853145.1 Chloroflexota bacterium
GTGCCATGTGTTGTGTACCTCCTTCAAATCAACTCGATTACAACGCACAAAAAAACGCCCTTCATCCCCTTGTTCAGGAAAGGACGAAGAGCGATATAGACAGCTCTCGTGGTACCACCTTCATATGTTGACGCCTCGCAGCATCAACCTCGTCGAGTACAAACATACTCCTGCCCGCTAACGGAGGCTACCGGCTAAGGTCTACTCTCGCGTGACGCGATTTCTTCTTGCGACTCCGGGGTCTTTTTCGCGGTGTGTTGACATACGGGCTTTCCACCAGGCGCCCGCTCTCTGGATGCAACCAGGAACCGCTACTCGTCCCTTCAAGGTCTGTGTACTATGCAATTGTGCGTGACGTATATGCTTCGAAATAAAGAGCACATAAAAACGCCCTTCATCCCCTTGTTCAGGAAAGGACGAAGAGCGATATAGTTAGCTCTCGTGGTACCACCTTCATGTGTTGACGCCTCACGGCATCAACCTCGTTGAGTACAAATATACTCTCGCCCGCTAACGGGGGCTACCGGCTAAGGTCTACTCTCGCGTGATGCGATTTCTTCTCGCAGCTCAGGGTCTTTTTTCACAGTGCATCGACGTATGGGCTTTCCACCAGCCGCCCACTCTCTGGACGCAATAGACAACTGTTACTCGTCCCTTCAAGGCTCGTGTAATATCGTGTTGTGATTGTCCTGGCTAAAATGTAACATGAAATGGACGAGTTGTCAAGGATGATCCACCTACGCGAATGAAGCCAGAACATGCAGCGTGCGACGATGGGCCAGAACATTCAGGTGGTCGCTGCTTTCGAGGTCAGCGATCTGGAAGTAGATAGCAGGCTCGCCACCATGCTCAACAGGTATCCCCGGCTGGCTACTCGAACGCGGATGCTGCTGCACGAACTGGCGAGTGAGCGAATGAGACCAGTAGACCATCTGGTCAACCGAGGGCAGATCGCCTCTGGAGTCAAGAGCCTCTCCGCAATGAACACAGCGCCAGTGTATCCAGAACGGATACGGGCCTGGAGAGGTGGCGGCTTCTGTGTCTCTGCCTCTTACCTCTATCGAGGCTGGTTTTCCACAGTACAGGCAGGGATGCAGGCCGCGTGGGAGTGCCTGCATCATGCGGTCTGTCAGCCCTTGCATCGTGCGCTTCCAGGCAGGCCTGAACGAGCGCAGGCCAGCCAGCGAGACCAGGCCCATACTATGGATGGTGTCCTGACCATAGCGCCGCGAGCAGTCGGGACAGCGCAGGTGGAGGTTGGGTCCCTCCTCGACTTCGGGATGCAGAAAACAGCCTTGAAGCCGCTGACGTGAGCAGAGAGGGCACCACAGGCGGGTTTCATGCCAGCCTACAGCCTGCTCGTCATCCAGTGCCAGGCCAAATGTCTCTGCTTCGCTTCGTAAAGGGCCGTTGAGGATCTGGCGCAGTTGGCGACGGGCCCTGTGCAGGCGCGTCTCCAGGGCGCCGCTCGATATATGCAGACGCGCAGCCACCTCTGTGCGAGGAAGCTCCAGCAGGTGACACATCTCTACCACAGAGCGTGTGGCCTGGGGCAAGGCGCCAAGCGCACGTTCAAGGAGCAGCTCCAGGTCCTGACGACACAACTCTTCAAGGGGATCGGGTGTATCAGCAACACACATCTCTGCCAGCAGGTCGATCTGCCCTTCGCCGGCTCCTTGTTTATAATCGGGATGTGGTCGGACTACTGGCGCTGAGCGGAGAAGATCCATCGCGTGGCGGTGGGCATAGCGACGACAGATATTGCGGCAAATCTCATCGATCCACACGTGAAAGCCCGCCGGGGCGTAGAGGCGATCCAGGTGCTTCCAGGCTTCACACAATGTCTCCTGCACAACATCGTCAATAGCATCAGGAGCAACACCGCGTGCCTGAGCGACGCGCATAAGGCGCACGCGCGTCGCCGAGAGCAAACCGTCTTGATCGATGAGCAGCATTTCCTGGAGCCGCTGCACTTCGTCCGGCACGGCCTGCGGTGCGCTATCCTCGCCTGCCGGGGTATATTCTTGCATCGCGTCTTCCTTTTCTCTGCTGCTATTGTATCACCGGGAGCATTTCTTTTTCTGTGCGCCTCATACGGAAACGTCGCGCCCCTATACAGATCGAGTACGGAAGCAAAAAAATGATGTAAGCATTTCCGAGTTCAAGTGATAGGGAAATGGCAAACGTAAAGTACGAAAGGAGACCATTTCCCATGAACAATAGTTCCTTGAAGTCCCGCGTTATCGAACTGCTCCACTTCGCTCACCGGCAGGAGCAGAAGCTGATAGGGATGCTCAGCGAAACCGAATTGAGCGCAGTTGGCACAACTGATCGCTGGTCGGCGAAAGACTTTCTGGTCAATACCATGCTATGGAGAGAGCTGCAAACACAGAAGCTGGCCGCCGCCACACACGGTGAGACGCCGCCCGATTGGAGGGATCAACAGCTTGTCGAGCAGATCAATGCGCGCGCCTTTGAGAAATATCAACATATGCCTTTTCAGGATGTGCGGGAAGAGGCAGAGCGCATCTTCGAGGCATTGATCGCCCAGGTTGAGAGTTTGAGCGAAGAGGAGTTCACCGCTGCTGGCCGCTATGAGTGGTCGAATGGCGAGGCGCTCTGGGAGGAGACGCTGGGCAATGGATTGTGGCATCCATGTACCCAGATGGTCGCGCTCTCGCTGCAGCGAGGCGAGCGGGAGACGGCCATACAGATCCAAGAAGCGCTGCTGGAGGCCGTGCGCCGGGCAGCGTTGCCC
>JALYVR010000764.1 GCA_030853145.1 Chloroflexota bacterium
GAGTGGGAGCATGTTTTCCTTCAGTTGCGTTTCGGGAAACATTACCGGTGGTTGCGTACTCACGATCTTGATGACCAGCGGCTTCAGTTCTATGCACTCGCCATGCACCTGTCACTTGTTACTGGGCCTCTGCATCTGCTGGACGGTGATTTCCCAGAACGTGAAGCCATGATGGGGATTGTGGAGTCCAATATCCAGCGAGTCCTCACCTTCCTCCGTTAGCTGGGGGGCAGGGCAATCTCCAGAGATCGCCCTATCCCCGGCTGTTATGCCGTCGTATTATCCTGCGAGGAGAGATCTTCCTCTTTGATATTCACCCGGTACTGTGGCGACTCCTCGATACGTTCAAAAACATCGGCCAGCTTGCCCAGGCGCTGTTCGAGTTCGCTTGATTGTTCATGTAGCGCGCGCAGGTTGCTGGCAAGTTCGTGGAATTGGCCATTTAGCCGGGTAAACTGCTGCGCATCGGTGGGCGCCGCCGCGCGCGGGACGATAGAATAGTTCTGCTTCAGCGAAGCTAGTGTTTCCGAAGCAGGTGTTTCCACGGCACTAGCTTGTGGCGCCGGTCCTTTGCTGGGGCGGGCTTCTACAGTACGCGCGGGGTCGGCCGCTTTCGTGCGTGGGTCGTTGATGATCAGCAGAACCACACCGATAATCGCGGCTATGCCGATAAGCATAAGCCCGCCTAAGATGAGTATATTCACCGAAAGCTCCTTTGTGTCGTTGGGGTAGAGCGTCGGCCGTCATGTCTGGGGCCGGCAGCTCTACCCGCCTGACTTGCTTCAGACTAGTGGAGGTGGATGCTGACCTCAACGCTCATACCCGGCATGAGTAACTTCCCGCTGCCATCAAGGGTGATCACGACTGGGATGCGCTGTCCAACCTTGGTAAAGTTCCCGCTGGCATTATCCTGCGTCGGCAGCAGGGAGAACTGACCGGCCGCTGCCGGCACGATCTGCTGGACATGGCCCGAGAATTTGGTATCTTTGTACGCGTCGACGGTGATGTCAACGGATTGCCCGCGCTGGATGTTGTTGACGGCACTCTCATCAACATAGGCGGTTACGTTGATATGGCTGAGATCGGTCACCTGCAGGATGGGCAGGCCAGGCGCAACATCCTGGTTGGCGACGGCCGCGGCTTGCACAACGGTACCGTCGATCGGGCTGGTTACGTCGATGGTAGCAGCTTTTGTCGGTAGACCGTTCGCGCCCACCGTAGGCGCCGTGGTCACAGTAGCAATTGTCTGCCCAGAAGAGACTCTATCGCCCACACCAACGCTCAGGGTTGTAAGTGTGCCGGCCGCCGGAGCCGTCACGCTCACAAGCTGGCCGCTGATCTGCGCGTCATCGGTCTGGTAATACGTGTAGTTGTTGTAAATCCAGTAGCCGACCCCGCCCGCGATAGCGAGTAATGCAACAGGAATAAGAATGGCGATTAAAAACACGCGTCGCATTGAAGTATTCTCCTTAAAATTATCACACTGGTCAGAGGTACTGATCGTTCTGACCTCTGTATATTCTCTCTGAATGTCTATCTTTTGAGCACTGAGACTGACTTAGCCGGCGAAAACGGCCTCCATCCGTGCCGCCTCCCCGGTATCATGAGTGCCATCCAGGCCTGGCCCTGGTTCAGGAACGCGTTTCGGTCGTCGGGCCGGGCGTACGAACAGCGTGGCGATAATGGCAAACCCTACAAATACCACCAGCAGCGTAAACGCATTCTGGATCGCCAGGTCGAAAGCCTGGCCCTGGATCATGCGTATCACTATCTGAATGGCGGTTTGATACGCTGTCTGTGCGTTCTGCCCTTGTGCCATCAGTCCGGCCTGGATACCACGGATGAGCTGTCCAAATGTTGAGCCGGGCGTGACCTGCTCGGTGAGGCGAGTGTAGTGGACCTGGGTCTGGGTCTGTATCACGGTTGCCAGGATGGCAATGCCAAGCGAACTGGATATCGCGCGTGCCACTGTATTGAGCGAGGAGGCCTGCGCCAGTTGTTGCGGGCGTATCTCCGATAGCCCTGCCACCGTCAGCGGCTGGATCGTGAGGCCCAGAGCCAGGCCACGCAGAATAAGCATCGCCTGTATCCACAAGAAAGACGAATGTAGCGTGATGAACGAGAGCTGCCAACTGGCGACCCCCAGTAAGAACAGCCCTGGGATCATGATGGCTCGGACACCCAGGCGGTCCACCAGTTGCCCGCCGATGATCACGCTGACCATCGAGGCGATGGCTTGCGGGAGCAGGAGCAATCCGGCCTGAAAGGCGCTTTGACTGCGCAGGGTTTGCAGGTAGATCGGAAAGATGAACAGGCCGCCGAAAAGGCTGAAGATGACGAAGACGCTGGCGATGATGCCCGCCCGGAAGACGCCGTTCGAGAAGATGCGCAGGTCAAGTAATGGCTGTCCTCCACGCCGGGCAATCACGAGTTCGAGAACCACGAAGATGGCGAGCGAGATCAGGCCACCAAAGAGGAAGCCGAGGACGGTCGTTGATCCCCAGCCAGCGGTGCTGGACTCCGAGAGCGCGTAGAGGACAGAGGCCAGCCCGACTCCAGCAAAAAAGAAGCCTAAGAAGTCGAAGCGGGGTCGCCTCTCAGGACGGTACTCGCGCAGGAACAGCGTGGTAAGGATGATGGCGGCGATGCCAATTGGCACGTTGATGAAAAAGATCAACTGCCAGCCGGCGTAGGTCACCAGGTAGCCGCCAAGTGTGGGACCGAGCGCGGGCGCCAGTAGTGCCGG
>JALYVR010000765.1 GCA_030853145.1 Chloroflexota bacterium
CCATACATCAACCCGATGTTCTACGGCCTGAATAAAGGATGTGATGGCATAGCTGTTTTGCGTGTGCGCGTAGGCCGGTATAATCTGACCGATAGTGGTCAGGTTGTGTTTGATGTACTGCGCGTTGATAATGCTGTACCAGTCGCTAAAGCCATCTTCCCAGGTGTCGTACTGGCGATAGCCGCTCAACGCCCGGCAATGGCACGTCGCGCTGACGGGCGTGGGGATAGCGCTCAGAGCATGGGTGACGCGGGCCAGGCCTACGGTTCCGAAGATGCTATCGTGCATAAAGAAGGCCAGCGCGTATGCCGGATCGATTCCGTACTTCAGTGCATCATCGTAGAGTGCCTGCCCATGGCCCACGGCGGGCGAGTGATAGGTTGTCAGCACCTGCTCAATGAACTGTACGGTGATTGTTGGCTTGCCCAGGATCTTGTAGCCATCGGGCGGATAGTATGGCGTGCCACTTTGGGGCGTCGACCCAGTAGTTGACCCAGTAGAAGAAGGTGCTGTGCCTGACACGCCTATCTGCTGGCTGCGCCAGGCATCTACGCTGCTCTCAACGGCGGCGATGTAGGCGCTCTCGTTATTATTGTCGGAGGCCGGAGCATATCTGGGGATAATCGCCTCCACGGTTGTGAGACCCCATGAGTCCACATAGACGTTGCGGATCAAGTGGTACCATGCAGCAAAACCTGTCTCCCAGTTCTGGAAGGCCGCGTAGCCATTCACGCAGGCCGCTTCCGGGATGCAGCGCAGATTCCCCAGGGAGAGCGTCACGCGTGCCATACCCGCCGTCCCGAAAGAGCTTTCATGCATAAAAAATGCCAGCGCGAAGACCGGGTCGATGCCATAGGTCACGCCAGCATCGTAGAGCGCCTGCCCCTTGCCCGCCGCTGGCGAACCATAGGCCGTCAACACGCGATCAATGAACGCGGCACTCACGGTGGGAGGACCAAGTATGCTGTAAGAGGAGGAACGTGGAGGGGGGAGATTGTCTGCATGGACCGAAAGAGGGATAGCCAGGGAGATACATAAGAGTATGCCAGCCAGGCATGTGAGCTTGAGGTAACGCTGCATGAGAATCCCTTTCTGCCTTCTCTTCCTTATGTTCAGGTTAGTGTGTCTTTTTCTAAAATATGCACTTTGCGCGTAGAGGCGACCGCCTGGACTGGCTCGCCCTTCCTAATTATGCACGAAAATGGGCGATCTGTAAATATGGCAGGAAATAAGTGGGAGGGGCGTGATGTACCTGCGACTTTTACATCGATCTCATCTGGTATACTTAGGAAAAAGAAAAGAGGTTGCCCATGTCAATGCAACCCGGTAACCTGGAAGCCATTTCTGACGAAGAGCACCCCCTTGGTATGCTGGAGACGGAAAAAGTAAATCCCGCCACGGCAGACATTGACCGCCTGAGCCCGTTAGAGATTGTGCGGGCTATGAACGCGGAAGATGCCAGCGTGGCGGAGGCCATCAAGCGCGAGTTGCCGCACATCGCCAGGGCTATCGAAGAGATAGCCGCGCGCCTGCGTCGGGGAGGTCGCCTCATCTATATGGGAGCGGGTACGTCTGGTCGCCTGGGAGCTTTGGATGCCTCTGAATGCCCGCCTACCTTCAATCTGCCTCCGGATATGGTGATTGGTTGGGTGGCCGGTGGACCCGATGCGTTAGCAGCCGCGCACGAGGATGTCGAGGACAGCGCCGAGGCCGGGCAGGCTGACGCGGCCCAGCTCACCATCACCGAAGCAGACGCCGTGGTGGGCATCGCTGCCAGCGGGCGCACACCGTACGCCCTGGGCGCCATAGCCTACGCGAAGGCCAGGGGCGCGCTCACCATCGGGATCGCCTGCAACCCGCAGAGTGCGCTTGAAAAAGAGGTCGTAATCATGATCGCCCCGGTCGTCGGACCCGAAGTCATTACTGGTTCCACGCGTCTCAAAGCAGGGACGGCGCAAAAAATGGTTCTGAATATGCTCAGCACAGGTACCATGATCCTGCTGGGCAAGACCTTCGGCAACCTGATGGTCGATGTCCAGACCACAAACCATAAATTGTACCAGCGCGCTCTGAAGATTGTGCAGCTTGCTACCGGTCTGGACCCGCAGCAGGCGGAAGCGCTGCTGCAAAGATCCGGCGGCGAGGTCAAGACGGCCATCGTTGTCGAGCGCGCCAGCACTACACCGGAGCTTGCCAGGCAACACCTGGCGGCGCATGAGCATAACTTACGAAAAACCTTGGATGCCTTGCCATGACATACAGTTCGAGATATGGTACACCGGATGCAAACGATACTCCAGGTACCAGGGATGCCAAAGGTGTATCCCTGCATTATCTGGGCGTCGATGGCGGTGGCACCAAAACGCTGGCCGTTGTGGTAGATGCACAGGGCCAGGAACGTGGGCGCGGCCTGGCAGGGAGCGCGAATTATAACGCTGTGGGGCTGGACCAGGCTATCCAGCACATCCATGTCGCTGTTGAGCAGGCAGCACAGGCAGCTGGATGCCATCTGCCGTTGCGCAAAGCCTGGTTAGGCCTGGCCGGTATCGACCGTCCCCATGATTACGAGACGCTTCTCCCATCGCTGCGCTCGCTGGCAGAGAGTGTCCACCTGACGAACGACGCGGATCTGGCCTTGAGCACTTTAGAGGATGCTGTAGGCGTTGTGCTGATCGCGGGTACTGGCTCGATTGCGCTGGGACGTGACGCGCACGGGACCAGCAGACGCGCTGGAGGTTGGGG
>JALYVR010000117.1 GCA_030853145.1 Chloroflexota bacterium
CGCGTATCCTGCAGGCGCTGGACGGGGTACGGCCCTCTCTTAAGTCCCATGGGGGCAATGTCGAGTTCGTCAAGGTTGAGGATCGCGTCGCCTATCTGCGTCTCGAAGGGAGTTGCCATGGTTGTTCCAGCTCAACAATGACACTCAAATCGACAATTGAGGAGGCCCTCTACAAAGCGGCCCCAGATCTTGCTGGGATCCAGGTTGAAGGCGTCAGCGATCCACCCCGGCGTGCAAGCATACCGATGACATTCGTTCCCCCACGGCGGAACAAGGATGCTGCCAGCCCAACGAAGCGAGATGGTGAATGGAGCGTGGTGGAGGGACTGCCACACGTAAGATGAGGTGAGCAAGCATGTCGTCATTCGAACCTACAAACAGCGGCGAGGGTCGTTCCGCTCCCTCCCTTGATGTGCTCCGTCAGTTCACGCGCAAACGGGAAATGCGTCCCCCGACGGAGCAGTGCGAACTATGTAGCGCGGGGATTCCTGCGCAGCACCGGCACTTGCTGGCACTCGCCAGCCACGCGCTGATCTGTGTATGTATTCCCTGCTCAATCCTCTTTGGTGACCCTGGAGCCGGGCATGGAAAGTATCGACTTGTGCCCTCGCGCGCGCTGCTCTTGCCGGATTTCCAGATGACGGATGAGCAGTGGGACGAACTGCTGATTCCGGTGAACATGGTCTATATCTTTCGCAGCACAGGCGCCAACCGCATCATGGCCTACTATCCCAGTCCGGCAGGTGCTATGGAGTCTACACTCACTCTGGAAGGGTGGGATGCGCTTGTCAGCAGCAATCCTATCCTGAACGACCTGGAGCCTGACGTCGAGGCACTCCTGATCAACCGGGTGAATAACAGAGGTGGCGCGAGCTATCGTGAGCACTACATTGTGCCGATCGATGCCTGCTACGAGCTTGTCGGCTTGATCCGGCTCAAGTGGAAAGGGCTGAGCGGCGGAGAGGAGGTCTGGCAGGCTATCGCGGGCTTCTTCGCAGACCTGCGGGCGAAGGCCATCACGGTAGAAGGGGACGCTGCGGATACCTCTCCGGCATACAGTCCTCCTGCCTGGAGGAGAGGCTAATGCTAGACCTGAGCTTTGAGGTAACCAGCGCCGAGGTTGCAAAGTATAGTGTGCTGCCGATGCTCATCTTCAAAATGCGCATCGCCAACGCGAGCGAAGATGTGAAGATCCATAACGTCAACCTGAAGTGCCAGATTATGCTCTCAGTGACACAAAGGCGCTATCAGGCCGAAGAGAAGGCCAAACTGCAGGAGCTTTTTGGTGAGCCGGCACGCTGGGGCACGACCTTGCGCACCTTCCTGTGGACCATCGTCACCGCCGTCGTGCCCCGTTTCTCAGGAAACACCGTCTTCGATCTGGCTGTCCCCTGCCTCTACGACTTTGAGGTGGTGAGCACCAAGTACTTCAATGCCCTGGAGGATGGCGATATTCCTCTGAATTTCCTGTTCAGTGGCACCATCTTCTATGAAGGCGAGGCAGATCATGTACAGATCGCGCAAATTTCCTGGTCGAAGGAAGCAACCTATCGCCTGCCGGTCGCGCTCTGGAAAGAAGCTATAGAAACTTCCTTTCCCAACAGTGCCTGGATTCGCATGCATAAGGATGTTTTCGACCAACTCTACCAGTATAAGATCACCCATGGCCTTCCCACCTGGGAGGATGTTCTTGAGCGTTTGCTACAGGCAAGTGGCGTGGAGGTGCGGCCATGAGGATAGAACACATCAAGGAAATCGCTAACGCGGTGCTCTACGAGGGCTATCTACTCTATCCGTACCGGCAATCTGCCATCAAAAATCGGACCCGCTGGACGTTCGGCGTGGTCTATCCACAGGAGTATAGCGAGGCGAACGGCGGTATAGAGCCCTGGACAATGCACACCGAATGCCTGCTAGAGGGAGAGCTACAAGATATAGCGCTTGATATCACCGTGAGGTTTCTGCACCTGTTTACGCGTACTGTTGCGCAACCCGACCCCGTGAAGGTCAATGATGGCGAGGCGCAGGCCGGCGAGTGGAGCCTGGCAGGCCTTTTTGCCGGCGAACCACAGCAGGAGGGTGTGGAACGCGAGGTGAGTATGCTCGACCTTTCATTGAGCGAACTCGTGGCCCGGCCCAGGGTTGTGGAGATGGCTTTTCCCGGTGGCCGTATCGTGGATGATGAGGACGCGCTCCCTGGAAGCTCTAGATCATTGAGACCTCACAGTGTTCTGGAGCAGCAACCGCTTATGGGAGCCTGTACCCTGGCGGCAGAGCCTGTCGGTGAGCATCTTTTCAAGCTCAGTGTTTCCATCGAAAACAGGACACCCGATACCAGCGGAGTGACGAACCGGCGCGATGCGGCCGTGTTCCAGTCCTTCGTCTCCACTCACACAATCTTACAGGTACGTCAAGGTGCCTTCATCTCGCTGTTGGAGCCACCCGAGGAGCTGCAATCCTTAGTCAAGGCATGCCAAAACCTCCATACGTGGCCGGTGCTGGTTGGTAACCAGGGAGAGCGTGATGCGCTCGTATCATCGCCCATCATCCTGTATGACTATCCACAGATTGCGCCAGAAAGTCCCGGCCCCCTCTTCGATGGAGGTGAGATCGACGAAATTCTCAGTTTGCGCATCCTGACGCTGACCGATGAAGAGAAAGAGCAGATGCGGCAGGACGAGCGCACACGTGAGATCCTGGAGCGGACTGAGGCACTCACGCCCGCGCAATTCATGAAGCTCCATGGTGCCATCCGCGACCTACGCCCTATCAGTAAAGGAGAAAAAGCATGATGCGCCGTGAAGGCTGGAACTTCCCAGGCGAGGATTATCCCCCACCAGAATCTGTGACTATCGCTGGCAGAGAGGTAAGAGCTGGCGATCGGGTACTCCTGCATCCCAAGAAGGGCCGCGCTGACGCTTTCGACTTGATTCTTGATGGGAAGACTGCCACCATAGAGGTCATCCACCAGGATTTCGAGGATCGCATCTACCTGGTTGTCACGGCGGATGACGATCCGGCCATGGAGCAGATGCGAATGGATGACCGTATCCTGCCGGGTCATCATTTCTTTTTCTTCCCGGAAGAGGTTGAACCGCTGGCAGGCGGAGAAGGCTAACTATGGAAGAGGCGGTACAGCCTGCATCAGCAACAAAGCGCCAGAGCAGGCAGGCCCTGATTGCGTGTATAGGCAACATCTTTTGGGGTGACGATGGCTTCGGAGTCGCGGTGGCCCAACGTCTCCTGGCCCGACAATACCCGGAAGGTATTCGCGTTGTTGATTTCGGTATTCGGGGCATGGACCTGGCCTACGCCCTGCTCGATGACTACGACGAACTCGTGCTGGTTGATGCAGTGCCGCGCGCTGGCGCGCCGGGAACACTTTACCTGCTTGAGCCAGATCTGTCAGGTATCAATCCCGAGACAGGCGTAGAAGCTGGTAGAGCGGCACTGGATAACCATAGTATGGACCCGGTGAAGGTTCTGGCGTATGCCCGTGCCCTGGGCGCAAAACCTATCCATACCCTGCTTGTTGGCTGCGAGCCTGTCCCAATGAGTGGCGGCGATGACGATCCCGAGATGCATATGGGATTAAGCGCACCCGTGCAGGCAGCCGTCGATGAGGCCGTGAAAATGATAGACTCACTCGTTGAGCAAATGCTCGCGGGGGAACATGCGAAAAAGTAAACACTGTC
Organism: Chloroflexota bacterium; assembly: GCA_030853145.1. Classification (GTDB taxonomy): domain Bacteria; phylum Chloroflexota; class Ktedonobacteria; order Ktedonobacterales; family Ktedonobacteraceae; genus JALYTT01. Next base: position 3,696 of record JALYVR010000117.1, read on the forward strand.
AAGATGTAATCTATACAGTCTAGTGAAAGGAAGATTATCATGGTCAAGCTCTTGTTTTTAGTCGTTGCCATTGGCATAGGTGCCTGGATTTTTCTGCAGACGCTTCCCGATATCCAGCGCTACCTGAAGATGCGTTCGATGTAACGGATCATACAGTTATATTCTGCCTATTCCGCGCTCTATGCGCATCAGTTCGATGGAGCACAGGTCATGAAAACTGGAGACGAGGTTGGCCATGCATGAACTCGCTATCGCTCAGAGTATCGTCGATGCTGTGGAGGCGAAGGCCGCCGCGTGCAATGCGACATGCGTGAAAGGTGTACGGCTCAAGATTGGCGAGGCCAGCGGCATTGCCGGCGCTTCGTTGACCTTCTGTTTCGAGATGCTGGTCAGCCTCGATCCAGTGCTGGCAGGCGCCCAGTTGTTGATCGATGCTGTGCCGCACCGCGCCTATTGTCGTCACTGCGACAAAGAGTTCGCCGTCATGAACTTCATTACCCAGTGCCCGACCTGTCAGGAATGGTCGAGCGAGGTCATTGCTGGCACCGAACTCCAGATCATTGAGATGGAGATCGAATCTGCATAATGAGGCGAGGAGGAGGTGTACTATTGGTTAAAGTTACCATTGCGCAAAATATCCTGGCAGCCAATGATACCATTGCCCGCGAGATACAGGGGAAGCTTTCAGGGCAGGGCATCTGTGTGCTCAATATCATGAGTTCACCAGGTGCGGGTAAGACAACCCTGCTCGAACGCACAATCGAGCGGCTGCGCGAGCGACTGGCTATCGGAGTGATCGAGGGAGACATAGAGACAAGCGCCGACGCGGAACGGATCGAGGCGGCAGGCGCTCAGACTGTGCAGATCAATACACGCGGCGCCTGTCACCTCGAAGCCCATATGGTCCGCGACGCGCTCGCACACATTGAACTGGCGAGCCTCGACCTGCTGGTGATCGAAAACATTGGCAACCTGGTCTGTCCGGCGACATGGAATCTGGGGGAAGATACGCGCGTCGTGGTTGTGAGCACAAGCGAAGGCGACGATAAACCAGGCAAGTACCCTCTCATGTTTGCGGTAGCGGAGGTGATGGTCGTGAACAAGATCGACCTGCTGCCTTATGTTGACTACGATGTGCAGAAGGTCAAACAGCAGGCGCTAGCGATTAATCCCCGCCTGCGTATCTTCGAAGTGAGCTGTCGCACAGGAGAGGGCCTCGACGCGTGGTGTGCCTGGCTCGTCACCTTGCGTCGCTCGCAATCTGTCAGGGCGGCACTACACTAAAGGAACGTGCATGTCATCGGTAGTGGATTCGACAATTCAGCGACGACGCATCCTTGTTCAGGGCATTGTCCAGGGCGTCGGCTTCCGGCCCTTCGTCTACGGACAGGCCTTGAGCTGGAACCTGGTCGGCTTTGTGTTCAACGATAGCCAGGGCGTCACCATTGAGGTCGAGGGCAATATAGAAGCACTCGCTGGCTTCCAGCTCGCTCTAAGCCAGCAGCTTCCTCCTCTGGCGCGCGTCGATGCTATCGTGACAGAGATCATACCTCCCTCTCATGAGGACAGCTTCAGTATCGTACATAGTCAGAAAGGGTCTGAACGCCAGGCCCTTATCTCGTCCGATAGCGCGACCTGTGACGACTGCCTGCGTGAGTTGTTCGATCCCGCCAACCGGCGCTATCACTATCCGTTCATCAATTGTACCAATTGTGGTCCGCGCTTCACCATCGTACAGGACGTTCCTTATGATCGTGAAAAAACTACTATGCACGTTTTTCCCATGTGTCCGGCCTGCCAGGGGGAGTATAGCGATCCGCGCAACCGACGTTTTCATGCCCAGCCGAACGCCTGTCCACTTTGCGGGCCGCAGGTTCGCCTGCTCGCTTGGTCCTCCAGCCCCTCTCAACGCTCTGCTGATGCCATCGACGAGGCGGCCCAACGACTCGCAGCGGGCGCCATTCTCGCCATTAAAGGTCTGGGCGGCTATCACCTGGCATGCGACGCATTGAACGTGGAAGCTGTCCAGCAATTACGTGTACGCAAGCAGCGCGAGGCCAAACCCTTCGCGCTGATGGTGCCTGATGTGGCAACTGCGCGTCTGCTGTGCGCGGTGAGCGACGCCGAGGAAGCCTTGCTGCAATCGTACCGCAGGCCAATTGTCTTGCTGGAACAGCGTGCCGGCTGCCCGGTATTACAGGGTGTGGCTGTATCCTATAACACGCTGGGTATCATGCTGCCATACACGCCGTTGCACCACTTACTTCTGCGCGCTTTCGCTTCTCACGTTGAAGCAGGCAGGCCGGCTGCGCTGGTCATGACCAGTGGCAACGTCAGCGATGAACCGATTGCTTACCAGGACGAAGATGCGCGTACACGGCTGGTGGCCATCGCCGGCGGGCTGCTCACGCATAATCGCGACATTCACATGCGCTGCGATGATAGCGTGATGCGTATGGTGGCTGGCGGCGCGCAATTTCTCCGCCGTTCGCGTGGCTACGCGCCGGAGCCGCTGTTGCTCACCACAGATCTGCCCGTGCCACTGCTTGCCTGTGGAGCCCACCTCAAGAACACCTTTTGCCTGGGCAAGGGAAGACAGGCATTTGTCAGTCAGCACATCGGTGACTTAGAGAATGTGGAGACGCTGCTCTCGTTTCGGGAGGGGATTGCGCATTTCCAGCGTCTCTTCGATATCTTCCCGCAGGCTATCGCGTATGATTTGCACCCCGAATACCTGGCGACAAAATACGCGCTCGACTCAGACATCCCGCGCAAAATCGCTGTCCAGCATCATCATGCCCACATTGCCAGCGTGTTGGTCGAGCACGGCTTGAGCGGGCCGGTCATCGGCGTGGCCGCGGATGGCACTGGCTTTGGAAGCGATGGCGCGATCTGGGGCTGCGAAATTATGTCGGCAGACCTGGCAGGTTTTGAACGCCTGGCGCACCTGACATACATCCCGCTACCCGGCGGCGCTCAGGCTGTCCAGCAACCCTGGCGCGTAGCCGCGGCGTACCTCGACCGCGCCTATGGCGAGGCTTTTCTTGATCTCGCGATCCCGTTCGTACAGCAGTTAGATCTTTCAAGGTGGCGCACACTTTCGCGGATGATCGCGCGCGGCCTTAATAGTCCAGCGACTTCCAGCCTGGGGAGGTTGTTTGACGCCGTGGCCGCGCTGCTAGGTCTGCGCAGTGAAGTCATCTACGAGGGCCAGGCCGCTATCGAGCTTGAAATGCTGGCACGATCCGCACAGGGTGATCGCCAGGATACGCGTGGCGCTGATAGCAGGGAGACATATCCATGGATCATTGGTGCTCAAACACCTGCTCTATTGGATGTCGCCCCTATGATACGCGCCATCGTCAGCGATATCCAGCGAGGAGTGCCGCCACCACAGATTGCCAGACGCTTCCATCGCTCGCTTGCCAGCATGCTGGTGGAGATAACTTCCAAGGTACGCGAAGGGACCGGCTTGAATCGTGTCGCCCTGAGCGGCGGCGTATTTCAGAACAGCCTGTTGCTTGAAATGCTGATCGCCCGCCTGGAGGCGCTGGATTTTCAGGTATATATCAATCGACAGGTGCCGCCAAACGACGGCGGCATCAGCCTGGGCCAGCTTGCAGTAGCGGCTGCCCGGTTGCAACAGATGTAGTACACTGTCAAGCTACATGGGATGGCTATGTGTAGTGGCCCTCCCTTGCGGGGGCCATTACACATAGCCATCCTATGTAGCTAGCAGTAGGGATGCGCTTGATCGCGTCCACCATAGTCCCTGAAAAGGAGGGTCACATGTGCCTTGGTATTCCGGGTCAAATTATAGATATCGTGGACGATGCCAATTCTATCGCTAAAGTAAATGTTTCCGGTGTGAGACGCAACGTGAGCATCGCTCTTGTGCGTCCAGAAGGCATTGAGCCGGGAGATTGGGTCTTGATCCACGTGGGCTTCGCCATGAGTAAAATTGACGAGCAGGAGGCGCGCGAGACCATGAAGGCCCTCCTACTCATGGGAGAGGCGTATACCGATGAAATCGATATGCTGCACACCAGTCAGATTGAGTGATGGGCTCTTCCCCTTTCGCGTAGGGACCCGGCTTGCCGCGTCCGTCACTCTGCCCAATGAAGCTTGATGAAACAGGAGTATATGGTCATGACAAGGAGGCAGGTTGATGGCGACTGAGATGGATGTACCGGAACTGAAGGCGCTCGTGACAGCGCGCTTCGCACAAAGTATGGCTGTTCCTGAGATATTCTTCGCGGCAGAGGCGGAACGCATAGCCGCGTGTTGCTGGGCGATGGCACGCCGCTTCCACCAGGGAGGACGCTTGCTAGCGTTCGGCAATGGCGCGCTGGCGACCGATGCGCAACACGTTTCCGTGGAGTTCGTCCATCCAGTGATCGTCGGCAAGCGAGCGCTCCCTGCCCTGGCATTGACGAACGATAGCGCCGCGCTCAGCAGTCAAAACGAGGGCTACGCTGAAACGCCTTATGTGCGCCAGCTCAAGGTGCTGGCCCGACCACAGGATATCGCCATGGGCTTCTCGTTGGATGGGAACAGCCCGAACGTGGTGGCAGCTCTGGAAACCGCAAAGCGCATGGGTTTACTGACATTGGGTCTCACAGGAAACAATGGCGGGTTGCTGAAAGAGATCCAGGCCGATTACTGTTTCATTGTTCAGACCAGCGATCCCATGGTCATCCAGGAGACCCATGAGACGCTTTACCATATTTTATGGGAGCTGGTGCATATCTACTTCGAGCATGAAGGATTACTCACATGAGCAACGAGCAAAGGCCATCTATCGAGCTGACAGAGTTTGGAACTTCCAACAATAGCGCCAGTTGCGAACTCAATGCGGAGGGACATTGCATCACCTGTTCCGACGAGGCATTAGAGGCTCGCGTGCTACGCGTCGATCAACAATCGGGGGTCGCGTTTGTGACAATCAGCGACGTGCTGGAAGAAGTCGATATTTCGCTGGTAGACGCTGTTGGCGCGGGAGATATGTTGCTGGTGCATGGGGGGGTGGCTATTTCACGAGTAGGCGAGGCGCATGATGCCTGATAGCGAAGGGTCAGAGTACGACCGGCTCTTTTATCCCTATCTCTTTGAGGGAGGCAAGTCCAGTATAGAGGACGTGCAGGCCCAGGTGCAACACTCGACGCTTGAGAAGTGCCGGGAGGTGATAGCCCTGCGGCAAGCGACGCTCGCGTATTCCCTGGAGTCCATCATTGCTGCTGGACGCGCCATGGCGCAGGCCTTCGCGCATGGAGCCACGCTGCTGGCTTTCGGCAATGGCGGAAGCACGACCGACGCCCAGGATCTGGTGGCCGACCTGCTGACTCCGCCTTTTCCCGACTGGACGCCGTTGCCTGCCATTGCCCTTACCAATGACATCGCAGTCGTCACGGCCGTCGCCAACGATGTCGGGTTTGACAATATCTATGCTCGACAGGTGATTGCCTTCGGGCGCCGGGGCGATATCGCCGTGGGTATTTCGACCAGCGGCAATTCGACGAACGTCCTGGTCGCGCTTGAACAGGCAAAGAAGCAGGGGTTGCTGACCATCGGGCTGGCCGGTTACGACGGTGGAAAAACTGCCCGCTCGCCGGCAGTAGACTATTGCATCACCTCGCCCAGCGACCACATCCCGCGCATCCAGGAGGCACATGCAACGGCCTATCATGCGCTTCTTGAGGTAATTCAGGCAGTATTGAGGCCCGCGCCTTAGATGGACAGTTACAACACTGCGCGCCCGGTAGTTTTAAAGCAAGGACCAAAAGGAGAACTTCCATGAACATGAAATATGTTGACGAGTATCGCGATCCTGAACTGGCAAAGCGTATCTGTGGCGAAATTGCGAACCTCTCAGCTTCCCGCCCTCTCAAGTTTATGGAGGTGTGTGGGGGCCATACCCATACGATCTACAAGCATGGCATCGAGGATGTCTTGCCGCCCAACATCGACCTGGTGCATGGGCCGGGCTGTCCTGTCTGTGTCTTGCCGATGGGCCGCATCGATGATGCCATCGCCATGGCGCGCATGGATGGCGTGATCTTCACGACCTTTGGCGACATGATGCGCGTGCCTGGCTCAAAAGGCAGCTTGCTGGATGCCAAAGCCGACGGGGCTGATGTGCGCTTCGTCTACTCGCCGCTTGATGCCCTCAAACTTGCTCGCCAGCATCCCGAGCGCCAGGTAGTCTTCTTCGCCATCGGCTTTGAGACCACCGCTCCTTCGACCGCCGTCACGCTCATGCGCGCAAAGGCCGAAGGCATCAAGAATTTCTCCGTCTTCTGCAACCATGTCACGATCATTCCTGCCATGAAGGCCATTCTTGACTCACCCGACCTGCGCCTGGACGGTTTCATCGGCGCCGGCCATGTCAGCATGGTGATCGGCATGCGTCCCTACAACTTTGTGGCAGGCGTCCACCACAAGCCCGTCGTGGTCGCCGGCTTCGAACCGCTGGATATCATTCAATCGGTCTACATGCTGGTGAAGCAGCTAGACGAGGGTCGTGCCGAGGTTGAGAATCAGTACGCGCGCGTCGTGCGAGCGGAGGGCAATGTCAAAGCGCTCCAGGCGATGGCTGCCACCATGGAACTCCGACCGTTCTTCGAGTGGCGCGGCCTGGGCTTCATCACACACAGCGCCTTGAAGCTGCGTTCAGAGTATGTCGATTGGGATGCAGAGGCGCGCTTCCAGGTACCTGGTCTGCGCGTGGCTGACCCCAAGGCCTGCCAGTGCGGCGAGGTGCTCAAAGGGGTCATCAAGCCGTGGGAGTGCAAAGTCTTCGGAACTGCCTGCACGCCTGAAACGCCCATCGGCACATGC
>JALYVR010000766.1 GCA_030853145.1 Chloroflexota bacterium
CTTGTAAACCGCGCCCCTACGGTTACGCGGCGCGGTCGGTGCGGGCGACGGCACCTCGACGCCCAACTGCTGCGTTGTAGGCTACCAGCAGGATGGGGAGGAGGATCAGGCCGAAGATCAGGTCAGAGATGACGGCAGGCACAAACTCGCTGGTCGCGCCGGCGAAATTCAGCTTCGAGACCCAGATGTCGGTGTAGGCCGCGAAGCCGATGCCCACCAGTACTCCGAGCACGCTAAACACTTCAGCGAAGGTGATCAGTCGCGGGTTATGGTAGCGTCCAAAGTAGGAGCCGAAGGTGCTGTACAGAGCCAGGCCGGCGACGAAGCCGATCAGGCCGTTGCCGAGGTCCCAGTTCCAGTAGACGCCATAGCCAGAGATCAGGTCACCGATGAAGTTACCAATGCCACCGGTAAACAGGCCAACGATGGGACCAAATACAGCACCGAAAAACAACGGAATGACGATTGCTGGACGAATAGAGACGTTGCCAACGCTGGGAAGCTGCAAGAAGTTCGTGAGGTAACTCAGGCCGCCATACAGCGCCGCGCCAAGTGCCATGTAGACAACCTGCCGCACACCGACGGCCCAGATGCTCCGCCGGGGACGCTGAGGCTGTAACATTTCTTCCTGTACCTCTGCCGGTGCTTCTTCCATGGCCATGGGTACACTTCCTTTCTGCTGAAAAACTAATGGTGAATAAGGGCTACATATTTCGTGGGTGCCTGAACAACGCGCTACAAGGGACTACGCTACAATGTTCCGTTCAGTCGTCAGAAGGTAGTTCAGCAGGGACGTGGGACGCAGGTTGCAGGCCTCCAGCATGGCTGGGTCGGCGAGCACCTGCAACGGGGGACCGTCCGCCACGATCTTGCCGTCCTTTAGAAGCAAAACGCGCTGTGTAAAACGCAGCGCGAGGTCAAGGTCATGGGTAATGAACAACAGGGCATCAAGGTTGGGTAAGCCACGCAGGTACTCCATAAATGAAATATAGGACCGGTAGTCCTGGCCGGCGGTTGGCTCATCCAGCAGCAGGATGCGCCCCTGCATGGATAGCACGGAGGCAATGGCCACGCGCTTCTGCTGTCCGAAGCTGAGAGCAAGCGGCGAGCGATCCTCAAACTGGCTGACGCTGAGAGCCTCCTCGGCCTGGCGCACGGCGCTATTGAGGCGCTCGGCCGCAAAGTTCAGGTTCTCCGGCCCGAATGAGACCTCTTTACGTACCGAGGTCGCGAAGAGCATGACGCCGGGACTTTGAAAGACGTAGCCAATGCGCGAGGACAATTCGGCGACGCTCAGCTTGCGGGTATCTTCTCCGTAGAGGCGCACGGACCCCTTTGTTGGTCGCAGCAGGCCCAGCGCCTGTTTCACCAGCGTGGTCTTGCCGGCGCCGTTGGGACCAAGCAGCGCGATGGTCTCGCCCCGGCGCACCTGGCAGGAGATGCCGTGCAAGATCTCTTCGCCGAAGGTGGTGTAGCGGTAGCGCACATCCTCGAAGGAGAGGATGGGATCGCCGGGATCGCCTGGTGACTGCTCGCGCGTGTCGTGCTGACCGGTGATGATCGGTGTGACCAGCACAGCGCGGGCCTGGTCGGGATCGCTCAGGGTGCGCAGCGTGGACTCGATGGGCAACTTGACCTGCGTGGGGTCGGCGATGGCCAGGAAATCGTGCGCGTTGCCGAAAAAGGCCTGGCGGCCATCGCGCATCAGGAGCACTTTGTCGGGATTGAGCCGCAGGGCCTCCTCGACGCGGTGCTCAACGATGATGATGGTGTGCTGGCTGGCGCGCAAGTTCTCAATCAGTTGCTCCAGTTCATCTACGGCGCGCGAGTCAAGGTTGGCGAAGGGTTCGTCGAATAAAAAGATCGCCGGCTCCATGACGAGCAGCCCGGCCGCCGCCACCTGCTGCCGCTGTCCGCCCGAAAGGGTGAAGGTAGCCTTGCCCCGGCACTCCTCCAGGTGCAGTTGCGCGATCACCTCCTGGATACGCTGGCGCATAACCGGGCGCGGAGTGTGCAGGTTCTCCATACCGAAGGCGATCTCCTGCTCGACAGTGCTGCCGATGATCTGTTTGTCGGGGTCCTGGAGCATGGTGCCGATATGCTTCGCCAGATCGCGCAGTGAAAGCCCGGAGATGGAGCGCCCTTGCAGGCGGATGCGGCCGGAGAGTCTGCCGGCGTAGCTGTTAGGGATCAGCCCGTTTAGGCATTTCAGCAGCGTGCTCTTGCCGCAGCCACTGGGCCCGGCGAGAAGCAACAACTCGCCAACAGCCAGCGAGAAGGAGATAGTGTCGATGGCGGCCGGCTGATCGGGGTCGTCGTCCAGCGAGTCGTAGCGGAAGCTGAGCTTCTCTACATACACCGCCTCTGGTTTCTCCGGTGTAGCGCGTCTATCGGCTGCGTCATGGGAAGGTGTGGTCATTGTAGCGATCTACCTCGTGTGCCTGGCTAACTCCATGGCTTCGCCGCTGAAGCAAGGACCCTATCCTCTACCTGGCCTGGTATAGCCTTTGGATTGTTGTCTCCTTGCTATACAAGTTAAGCTTGTTTGCATTATAACATATAGAGATGGATGTATGCCTCGCCACAAGGCTGGATAACGCGTTGGGATGGCTTGCCTCATGGGCGTACACGTAAGACACTGGTGACAGGAAATCAGGGCGTCTGCGTAGGGGCGACGGCTTGCCTCGCCCGCTGGGAAGCCCAGCCAGATCGTTGGCCAGCATGGGCGAGGCAAGCC
>JALYVR010000767.1:0-357 GCA_030853145.1 Chloroflexota bacterium
GCTGAGGGGCTTATGACGAGTGCGCATTTGAAATCGGTTGAAATGCGCTGAAACGAAAGATTTGACACACTGGCGATCTCTTCGGTATACTGTAGGAGACCCGCAGTACACGCACAATCTACAACTGAATAGCTCTATGAGATTTGCTCTCATCAAGAGAGGTGGAGGGAAACGGCCCGATGAAGCCCGGCAACCCGCTTGCCTGTCTGTCTATGACATGACAGCGACAGCAAGGGTGCCAATTCCGGCGGAATGTTCCGCGAGATGAGGGGGAAGAGGCGAGAAGCTAAAACCCCTGATAATGCAGGGGTTTTTTTATACCTTGTGCATTTTAAGGATGAAGATGCACCCGCTGAT
>JALYVR010000767.1:367-2725 GCA_030853145.1 Chloroflexota bacterium
GGTTGATAGTAATGAAGGCTTTTTGTAAAAAGGAGTTAGTTTCGTGAGTAGTTTTATGAGTAGTCCGAAGCTCTATTTTACCAGCGAGTCTGTGACGGAGGGGCATCCCGATAAGCTCTGTGACCAGATTTCGGATGCCGTGCTCGATGCGATCCTGGCGGAAGACCCCCAGGCGCGTGTGGCCTGCGAGACGGCCACGACGACTGGCCTTGTGCTCGTGGCAGGTGAGATCAGCACCTCCGCCTGGGTCGATATGCCGGCGGTCGTGCGCAAGACCATCGAACAGGTTGGCTATATCAATGCGGACTATGGCTTTGATTATCGTACCTGTGGTATCGTTACCTCGATTGGCAAGCAGTCGCCAGATATCGATCTGGGCGTCAGCCACTCGGTTGAGACCAAGTCTGCCGGGCGCCTGAGCAATGATGAATTGGAGCAGGTCGGCGCCGGCGACCAGGGGATGATGATCGGTTTTGCCTGCAATGAGACCCCAGAGTATATGCCGCTGCCGATCAACCTGGCCCACAAGCTCGCGCGCCAGCTCTCGCAGGTGCGCCGCAAGTCCTGGGGCGGCACCGGCCCCATGACCTACCTGCGGCCCGATGGCAAGAGCCAGGTCACGGTGGAGTATGAGAACGGCCGCCCGGTGCGCATCGACTCGGTCGTCGTCTCAACCCAGCATGCCAGCTACGTTGACCAGGAGCAGATTCGCCAGGATACCATCGAGCATATCATCAAGCCGGTGGTTTCGGCCGACCTGATGGATAGCGCCACGAAGATTTACGTAAATCCTACCGGCCGTTTCGTTGTCGGCGGTCCCATGGGCGATGCCGGCCTGACCGGTCGCAAGATCATTGTCGATACCTATGGCGGCATGGCGCGTCACGGCGGTGGCGCCTTCAGTGGCAAAGATCCGACCAAGGTGGACCGCTCTGGCGCGTACATGGCCCGCTATATCGCCAAGAACATCGTCGCCGCTGGCCTTGCAGATCGCCTGGAGTTGCAGATCGCCTATGCCATCGGTGTGGCCCATCCTCTCTCGCTCTTCGTAGAGACGTTCGGCACAGGCAATGTCTCTGACGAAGAGATCATTCGCCTCATCAACGAGCACTTCGACCTGCGTCCGGCTGCCATCATCCAGTCGCTGAACCTGCGCCGCCCGATCTACCAACCGACCGCAGCCTTCGGGCACTTCGGCCGCACCGATATTGATGCTCCCTGGGAGGCCCTGGACAAGGTGCCGATGCTCCGCAAAGGCGTCGGGGCCAATGTCGAGAAAGCCGCCGGCGCTCCCGCGCGGGAGATGCTCGACGTAGATTAGCCAGGCCGCCGCCGGTACACGAAAGCGGTGTTGAGCAGGCGACCCAGGGTGTGAGCGACCATTACGCCCTGGGTCACCTGCTCAATATGTTTCGTCTCATAGATTATTCTCAGATTTGGTGCCAGGTCTCTTGACTCGCGGAGGCAGGCGCGGCTCCTTGATCTTGAGACGTTGTTGCTGCAACGCCTTGCTTCTGCTGCTTGAACTTGAGCGTCAGCAACCAGCAGAACAGGAGCGACTGGACCAGCACATCCCCGGTAATTTCTGCGGTATGGGCGAAGCGCAACTGCGCGGGCCAGGTGAGATTCGCGATCAAGAGCCAGCCATTGAATATCCCGGTGAATACAAAAGTGTAGAGCAGCGTCTGCCAGCGCGACCCACGTGTCACAGCCAGCACAGGCAGGAGCGTTATAACATAGAGTAAGCCGCGTACCGGCTCCAACACGAGGAACGCCCCCAGACTGGGAGTGGTGAGATTCAAACCATAGGCCGGATTGGTGTAATAAGGCTTCACAATTGGAAAGATGAGATTACCAAAGGTCAGATAGGTTGGCACATACAGCACGGCAACGAGCAAAGAGCGCCAGACCCACGACCAGAGAGGACGCTCGCTCAAGATAGCGAAAAGACCAGGCGCGCCGCGATACTTCTCCGTCGCTGGCAGCAACCAGACAAACACCCCCACCAGCAAGAGTGCTTCAACTATCGCGTCGATCCATGAGTTCATCACGGCAGGCGCAGCGTAGGTGGAGAAAAACATTAATTCGAGTAAATTGCCCCCCCAGTAAAGCCAGAAAAAGGGTACAAATATCGCGAGAAAGCGCACCAGTGGTCTGTAGGGCAGGCGAGCAGCCAGAACAGAGAGCACGGCTGTGATCAGGATGCCGGCAATCACAGACAGGCCGAATGCTGCCGCTGTCAGTTCGCTGCTGAGATTCGTATTCATCGTTGGAAGCTTCAAGAGCGTCAGAATCAGGATATTCCCGGTCTTGACGATGGCGAATAGCACCCCGCCAATCAGGAAACGAATACTACTC
>JALYVR010000768.1 GCA_030853145.1 Chloroflexota bacterium
CCATTCTTCCTCAAGCTCACGCAGGCACTCCCATATTCCCTGGGCCAATCCCTTTGTAACCAAGCTAGCTACCATCGCGACGACGGTCATTGAGACCTATGGCTGCGAACTCATCTATAGCTACTACCTTGAGCCGTATGCGCTCGCGGCTTACCTCGCTTCTCAATGGACGCATGTGCCCTATGGGGTGCGCCACGCTGGCAGCGATGTCGGCAGGTTACTCCTCTGCCCTGACCTGGGCAGCGCCTATGAACATGTCATTCGTGCTGCCGACTATGTTTTCGCCTCCCACACTACCTTCAGGCGCTTCTTGCACCTGGGCGTTGATCTCGATGCGCTGTATTTCCCGGTTCACGATAACTTGCCTACTGAATATTTTCATCCCGACGCCGCACCGTTGGACATCAATGCGTTTGTGAATGTAGCCTGCAAGGCCATTCCAGAGACGCAGTACAAGGGCGTCTATCATCGTTTCGCGCGCAAGGTTTTTGATCCGGCCCTGCCCACCGTTGGCATCTATGGCAAGATAGGTCGCTCGAAAGGCAGTTTCGATCTGCTCCAGGCCCTGCGTGATCTGCGCGCATCCGGCCTTCCATTCAATTTTCTCGCCTTAACGCAGGGACATCCCCAGACGGTTCTCGATTTTGCGCAGCAGATCGAAGAGTACGGGCTGGCGGACGTGACCTGGCTGCTGCCTTTTATTCCCCAGTGGTCTATTCCCAATTTCATTCGGGCCTGCACCGCCGTGTGTTTCCTGGAACGCGATTTTCCCATTAAAATCCACCAGCCCGCCGTGGCACGCGAGGTCTTTGCCTGTGGGACCTGCCTGGTGCTGTCTCACGAAATCGTCAATAAGCAGTTCTACGCCGACAAACTCCGGCCTGGCTCGAATGTCTTCCTGGTCGACCCGCTCAACATTGCTGAACTGGCCGCCACCCTACGAACGGTGCTGGCGAACCCGGCCGCCAGTCGCGAAGTGGGCATGAATGGCTATCGAGACGTTTCGGCCGGCTTCGAGAATTTCACGGCCTATTCCCATAACCTGGCTTCATTGTTTTCAACTATTCAGCAAGATGTTGCCTTGAGGAGAAACAGCATGAGCGTCGCGGAGATGCAAGCCTGCCTGGCCCGCTTATACACTGACGATTCGTTCCGCAAGCTGTTCGACCTGGCTCCAGAGGCCTCGCTCGGCAATTACAAGTTGACTGCCGAGGAGAGCAGCGCTCTGCAAAGCATCGACAAGCAACTGCTGCAGCGTTTCGCCAACTCTCTGAAGGCGAAACGCAAAGATCGCTTCCGCACGGCGTACCCCCTGCTATTTGTCCTCCCCGGCGTGGATATCAACCGCTATTTTGAGCGCTTTTATCACCTGTACCCGGCAAAACCGCGCGAATCTACGCTGCTCAAAATGCTGGAATTCGGCTCGTTCATGGAGCAATGCCTGGCAACCGATGAAGATGCGCCGCCCTATGCCAGTGACTTAGCGCACTACGAGCGTGTCAGCTATGCGACAGCCTATACTCCTGGCCCGCAAGATACATTTGCCACCATCAATGCCGCTGAGGAGCCGCCAGCGCCGCCGGTGAACCTGGATACCTGCCCTATTGTTCGCCAGGGCATCGCTGTTGAGGCCTTTACCTACGATATCGTCAAAATTGCCAATGCTTTACAGGAGCAGCAGGAGCCAGGCGAGGTCAAAGAGAGCCGCTATTATTTTGTGTTCCAGCAGCCTACCGGTTCTCTAACTCCCAGAATTTTCGCCATTAGCCCGGCTACCTATGAGCTACTGGTTTTATGCGATGGCTCGCGGAGCGTCGCTACGCTGGTCTCCGCGCTGGAGCAGCGCTTCGGTAGAGATCATCTGGAGGCCGAAATCATACGTATGGCGCAGCATTTGCTTTCAATCCAGGTGCTAGGAGGGTAGCCATATGCAGGCACTGAATGAGGAAGCCACTTTCTCCCTCTTCGGCATTGAGGAGGTTCCAGTTTCTCCCAGGCGCGAGCCAGTAGAGCCAGGCGGCTGTGATCTTTGCCAGCACTGCACGCTCTTGCGCGCCGCCTTCCTGAAGAAGCGTGCGCGTCTACATGTACAGGCCGGCGGTCAGGGCAGAGCGTGTATTGATAGTGTCAGTCAGGAGTAACCAGCATGTTGCATATAGCCAACCAGGTGACAGCCATCCCCTGCCTCGGTGTCGGTCTGGGGTACCGCCGCGAGATGAAGGAAGCTACCCTTGCTGCGCGCGCCGACATCGATTTTCTTGAGGTGATCACGGAGCACTATACCGATGACGACCCGCGCGCGCTGCGAGAACTGGAAGAGATCAGCTCCCTGTTCCCGGTGATCCCGCACGGCGTCAGTCTTTCGATTGGCTCAATGACACCGCTCGATAAGCAATTCCTGCAAGGGATTAAGCGCGTCTGTGAGATGACACAGGCTCCATACTATAGCGAGCACCTGTGCATGACCAGCGTGCCCGGTATCGATCTTGGTCATCTTTCGCCGCTCTGGTTTACCGAAGATGTCTTGCAGCAGGTCATTCGCAACGTTGCCTATGTGCAGGAGTACCTGGCTCGTCCCTTGATCCTGGAGAACGTGACCTACTATTTTGACATTCCAGGCAATAGCATGAGCCAGGCTGAATTCTTCAATCGCCTCATTGCCGCCACAGGCTGCGGCATCCTGCTGGATATCACCAACGTCTTTATTAACTC
>JALYVR010000769.1 GCA_030853145.1 Chloroflexota bacterium
GCGTAGGGGCGAGGCAAGCCATCGCCCCTACGCGGATCGGGACGCGCCCGCGACTTTTAAACGGAAAATGGGGCCAGCCGGCCATCGGTAAGTTCCCATGTGGTGCCCTTGAAGCGCTGCATGAACCAGCGATCATGGGAGACGGCGATCACCGGGCCGGGAAAGTTGTGTACGGCGGACTCGAATGCCTCCAACACGTCGAGGCTAACATAGTTCGTCGGCTCGTCGAGCAGGAGCACATTGGGACGCTCGGCCATCAGGCGCACGATCTCCAGCTTCCTTCGCTGGCCGGTGCTCAGTTGCCCTACGGCCTTGTGCATATCCTCCAGGCGAAACAGGCCATAGCCGATCAACCTGGCGATGAACTCCTCCTCGTAGCCCACCTGGCCATAGCGATACGTTTCAAGGACCGTCCTGACGGGATTCATCAGCGGCTCCTGCGGCAAATAGCCGATCCTGGCGCCCGCAACCACGCGCACCTCGCCCGCGTCCGGCTCCTCCAGCCCTATGATGATCCGCAGCAGCGTGGTCTTGCCCGCGCCGTTGGGACCGGTGAGCAAGATCCTGGCATCCGCCGTCAACTCCAGGTTGAGATCGCGCAGAATGCCAGTTTCACCAAAGCTCTTGCTGAGGTGTGCGATAGTGATGACCAGCGGTGATTGCAGGGGCTCGCCAGTAAAGTACGAGGTAATCTGCGTGAGTCTGGGCGGCTTGGGGATCGCGTTCGCTTCAAGGCGCTTAAGCTGCTCCTCGGCGGCATGCACGCGACGCGCGACCGTGCTCTGGACGCGCTGGGCGAAGAAATGCGCGGCAAACTTATCGTTGTCCCTGGGCGCGCGATTGGCGTGACCTACCTGGCGGCCCGTTTCGCGGATCACCTTGCGCAGCTCCTTGATCTCCTCCTGCTGGCGCTCGTAGGCCTCCTCCCAGGTGACGCGTTCGGCCTCCTTCGCCTGCATGTAGGCATCGTAGTTGCCCTCGTACTTCTTGAGATGATGGGTATGCTCATCAATCTCGAAGATGCGATTGACGGCACGATTCAGAAACTGCCTGTCGTGCGAGACGCTCAGCATGGCGCCCTGATAGCGAGCGAGATAGGACTCAAGCCACTCCATACTGGCAAAATCCAGGTGGTTCGTCGGCTCATCAAGCAACAGGAGGTCCGGCGAGCGCAGCAGCAGCGTTGCCAGGCCGAGGCGCTCTTTTTCGCCGCCCGAAAGCGTGGCTACTTCGCGTTCACGCGCGAGATATGAGAGACGCAGGCCGGCCATGATCGTCTCAACCTGGTAGTCGAGATCGTAGCCGCCGCGATCCTGGAACTTCGTGGATACCAGGCCATACTCCTCAATCAGCGCCGCCAGTTCAGCGCCAGTAGCCCGCGCCATCGCGATTTCAAGCTGTTGCATGCGCTCTTCAAGCTGGCGCAGGCCGCCCAGCGCTTCCAGGAGTAGATCATCGACGGTGCGGCCATAGAAATCGGGCGTCATCTGCGGCAGGTAGCCTACCTGCGTCGCGGGCGCAAAGGCGAAACTACCGCTGTCCGCCGTCTCCTGCTCAACAAGGATCTTCAGCAGCGTTGACTTGCCCACACCATTGGCGCCAACAAGCCCCACGCGCTCTTCACGATTGACTACACAGGACACATCCTCAAGAACACGGATCGCGCCATAAGATTTGGAGAGGTTGCGCACAACCAACATACAGTTACTCTCTCTTCTTGCTGCTAAAACAGCTATTCTCCGCAGTACAGGGAGCAAACTTGCGCTGGGCGGCATAGGAGACATGTGCAGAACACAGAAAGGCTATGTGAAAAAGGCCTGCGCGCCCATAGGCAAAGCTACATATGCGTAGCAGGGGGTGAGTAAAAAGAGGCTGGGGTGGGGTAGTTACATTCCGTGCTTTCTCCTGATCATGACTGGTAAGACGTTAGCAAGTGAGGATGCGGCGAGAGAGCAATAAGCCAGCCATTGGCGTCTCCTTTTATGTAATCATGCAGGATTTTTAGGATTCATCCCTATGCAACCATTATATGCGCCCCTGATGCAAAGTGTCAACCCCTGTGAGGCATGACATGTTCCCACGCTCAAGCATTCAGGATCTTTGCAATGATGCTATCTTTTTTCAATAGATTATCATTACTGAGTATCGACAATCTATTTGAGAAGTGCTATACTACAGCTATGTCATATAAGCGAGATGATGGGAGTTGTGATGGGACAATGGGATCAGGGGCTTAAGCAGTTAGTGCGGGCTGCCCCCCAGGATTTTGACTCGCTGGTATTGCCGGGAGCGGTGCTGGTGAAAGAAGTGCCTACTGAGTTGCTCAGCCGGGCTATCCGTATGGATACCTTGCACGAGGTACAGTTCAACGGAGAACCGATGCTGCTGCATCTGGAGTTTCAGAAGAAGAGTGACCCGGAGATGGGCCAGCGGCTGCTGGAATATAATATGATAGGGATGCTTACCTACCACCTGCCGGTCTGGTCGTGTGTATTCTACCTGGTTCCGGTCAAGACGGTCGAGACGCCCTGGAACTGCACGCTGCCAGGGGGACAGGAGGTCGTGAGCTTTCACTTTCGGGTCATTAAGCTCTGGGAGCTATCCGTCGACGATCTGCTCAAGACTGGACACGCGGGTCTCTACCCGCTACTGCCCTTAACCAGAGATGGCAGGCGGACGGAGGTTGTCGAAAGGTCTATCAC
>JALYVR010000770.1 GCA_030853145.1 Chloroflexota bacterium
TCCCATACCAGGGCCGAGGTGCCAATGTTAAAGAAACCCACGAGTTCGCCCTGCTCATCGCGCACACCATAATAGGGGCTGCGCCGGTCCAGCAGTTCCGCCATCGCCTCCCCTTTGTCATCAATGCTCCCCATGTTGTACACAGCGTATGCTTCTTCATAGCGCCATGCCTGGATAGCCTGGGCAGCAGCCTTATCCAGCAACGAAAATACAAACTGCATCTTCATCCTCCCTTCTTCCTGGCCGCGCAAGCGAGGCTCCACACGGATGCGGCAAGCCGGGTCCCTACGCGGATGAGGGCAAGGTTTAATATATCTCCAGGTATTCGTCGCGCTCCCAATCGGTGACGTGGGCCTTGAGGCGGGCCAGCTCGCTGCGTTTGATGGTGGTGAAGACTTCGACGAACTCGCTGCCCAGCAGGGCGCGGAAGGCTTCGTCGCTCTCCAGAGCTGTGAGCGCCTCGTCCAGCGTCGTGGGCAGCGCGGTGAATTGTTGCTCCTCGGCCAGTCCCTGAGCGGCTTCGTGTGGCATCTGCTGGTCCTTGAGGCCTAGCACGCCCGCTGCGATGACAGCCGCCGTCGCCAGGTAGGGGTTGCTCAGCGCCGTGGGCAGGCGGTTCTCCAGGTGGGTGCGCTCGTCGCGACTGTTCTTGGCGCGCACCATTGCCGAGCGGTCCTCCAGGCCCCAACTGATGTTGATGGGCGCGAAGTGGTGGGGCACAAAGCGATGATAACAGTTGGGGGTCGGCGCCATCAGGGCCATGGCGGCACTGGCGTGCTTGAGCATGCCCTGCGTGAAGTGGTAGGCGGTTTGGGAGAGGCCGTGCTGGTCGTTAGCATCCAGGAAGGCGTTCTCCCCGCTGGCGCTGGAGACCAGGCTGACATGCGTGTGTGCGCCGCTGGCCGACTGGTCGCTGAAAGGCTTGGTCATGAAGGTGGCGTGATAGCCCAACTGCTGGGCGATCATCTTGACTCCGTTCTTGAAGGTGAAGCCCAGGTCGCCGGCGTGCAGGGCCGGGTGCGCGCCGTAGTTGATCTCGAACTGCCCCGGACCGTACTCGCAGTTGGCTGTGATGATGTCGATGCCGATCTGCGGCATCAATTCGATGATGTGCTCGGCCACGGGTACCGCGACATTGCGCGTGGTGTTGAAGATATGCAGTCCGTCGAAGATGGGCTGCATGGTCGTGGGGTCGAGTAGGTAGAACTCGTACTCCAGGCCGATGACGGCTTGATAGCCCAGCTTGTCGAGTTCAGCGACGACGCGGCGTAGCACATGCCGGGGAGCGGCGTGCAGCGGCGTGCCATCCGCCCAGTAGGTATCGCAGATCAGGCGCGCGGTATGCGTCATCCAAGGTACGATGGCGGCGGTCGTGAGGTCGGGGATCAGCACCTGGTCGGCGTAGTTGACCTCTTCGTTATAGCGGCTGCCTGAGATCACGAAAGAGCGACTGTCGAGGGCCACGGTGCCCCCATACATGTTCAGTCCCTTCTGAGCGTAGCCCTTGACTTTGTTGAGCGGGATGATCTTGGAGCGGGCGGTGCCATGCAGGTCTGGCAACTCAAAGAGCACGTTGCGAATCCCCCGCTCCTCCCACTTTGCCAGCAACTCGTCAAGCTCGATATCTGTATGCGTGGTCGTCATAATGCAGAAAACCTCCATTTCAGCCGGTACCGGCGGTGGTACCTCTACAGAACAGAAATAGTTTGGTGAAGCGCGAGGTGCGCATCCAGTTCATTCCAGGGCAGCAGACCATCGATCCAGCTTTGCACGCGGTCCAGTGCCAGCATAGCGTGTTCAACGACCGCCAGGAATTCTTCGCCGCTGGTGGGGCCATTTCCCCGAAAGTATAGTACCAGTAGATGTTCAAGGGCCACGGTTTCGCTCATTGACCATTTATCCAGGCGCGCGGCGTGCCGTTCCAGCAGCGCTGCGACCATCTGCGATACCGTCGGCACGGGCAGCGCGTTGTCCTTGACCAGTTGGCGGCATACCTGCAAGTTTTCGCCGGACCAGAACAGGTTGAAGTTCGCGTAGAAACAGCCGGGCAGGTTCCCCATGGGGGGTCGCGAGAGCGAGCGTAACTGGCTGACATCGGCCGGCTCGTGCTGCCAGGCGCGGTCGGTGAAGGCGCGCAGCTCGTCGAGCATGTGAGCGGTAGTGATCTCTTTCTCAGTTTCTGCCATGTTCCTCAAGCCCTCTCTAGCTTCGCGGGGACCATTCCTTCGCGCAGCAGACGCTCGCCCGTAGTGTGCAGATCATCCAATCGTCCGACAATGCGCGCGAAGAGGCTGACCTTGCCGAACGGCATGGTATCGCCGTAGAAAATACAGATCGTTTGACGACCAGGATAGTAGCCGATATCGCCGGGCTGCACGTTGAGGATCTCGTTCTCAGGCTCCGCGTAGAACGGCACCATCACGATCAACTCGCGGCCAGCGAATTTCGCGTGTGTGCTGAAGCTATCAATGGGGAGGCTATCCCACATCCGGCCCGCGATGCCCGGCGCCTCCTGCTCAAGCAGTTCCGCGATGGCCTGTGTGCCGCCAATGTTGATGACAAAGCGTTTAGGCATAGAGTGTCAAAGCCCTTTCTTGTCAAGCTGGTCGAACATGCTGGTTGCATGCAAACAAAACACAACGGCGCATTAGTATCAACATACTCAATATGCTCGCATCAAGCGTACCTGTACCAGGG
>JALYVR010000118.1:0-3906 GCA_030853145.1 Chloroflexota bacterium
TGGTCATCATGCTCGTCGCGTTGATTATGGGCTTTCGTTCGTCGGCGGGCATCCTGTCATGGCTGGCTGTCGTTGGCATCCTCGCATTGTTTACGCTGGCGTTAACCTGGGTGGCGGTGATTGCCGGACTGACCGCAAAATCGACAGACGGCGCAGCAGCCTTTTCGTATCCGCTGATCTTCCTGCCCTTTATCAGCTCGGCGTTTGTGCCCACCAGGTCGATGCCTCTAGTCGTCAGGGTTTTTGCCGAAAACCAGCCAGTGACGGCGATCGTGAACACCATTCGTGCGTTACTCTCTGGACAGCCCGTGTCTGATGCTATCTGGGTTGCGCTTGCATGGTGCGTCGGTATTCTGCTGGTGGCCTACATCTTCGCGATGAGGGCCTATAAAAAGCGCGTGTGAAAAGAGGGCAGTATCCGAGGAAAGGAGTTCACACCATCTCTGCTCTTTATCGACACTTTAAGCACGCCCTTATGACAGAGAGCCGACAGGATGTACGATAGTCTGTGAAGAAAGGAGATGCTTCCCTAAGACCTGAGAGAAGACGAGCTCACGAGACGACGACAGTGCTCAAGATTGAGGGCAATGTTCCACATTTGCGGTGACCCCGTAGAGAGAAATCTGGTAGGAACTGGCGTTTATTCACATAGCAATATTCTAAAACGGCGGCATGTGAGGTTACGATTTCCTGTTCTAGCATAGCACTATCTGGCTGTTTTTTGACGGAAAGCGTGCTCTCGGCCCAGCGCTGCGCTATACTAGTAGAAAAGTAGTTGCGCATATACTTTATTGTAACGAGGTTAACGTATGTTATCTGCCGGAATCACGGCGTTGCTGTTTTGTGTGATGCTCTCAATCGTTGCCAGCCTGGTCGTGGGCGCATTACGTGAGCACCGGCGTCATAAGCGAGCACTGGCAACGCAGCCATTCTCTTCGCATCCGCTCGATCGGCATGTGACGGCGGTTCTCCACATGCAGGATGGTGTGATCGTTAGCGTCGAGAAGCCAGCGCCTCCTCCTGTGTTTACCCTCTCCTCCTCCTGGTATGCGCGGCGGCGTACGCTTGTATCGTTGGGTTTCTTGCTGATGGTGCTGCTAACCCTCTTTGTACAGGATGGCCTGGCGGGCGATGCTTTACGCAATTTGAGCCAGAGCTTGAGCTTTAATTTTCTCACCAACAATAACGTCCAGGCTATAGATCTTCAGACCGCGCCCCATCCGCTGCCGAATACCGCGAGCAGCCGCGTTGTGCGCGTTGATTCGGGAGCGAGCAATCAGTACTATACTGATTACCAGCGGCATGTCTGGATCTACTCATCCTGCTCAGGCATCGCCATGGAGACGGTGATGGATGCCTATGGTAGCCACTTCATTGCCGCCGATGTCCTGCAAGAGGAGTTGAAGCTGGGTGTGTGGAGCTCACAGATGGGACTGCTCAACGACCAGGGTATTGTCATGACGGCGAATACCTTTGGCTTCAATGCCAGCTTCAGCTATACACGCACCATCCAGGACATTGTGATTAGCGCCAACAAGGGCTTCCCTGTGATCGTGGGGATGCGTGACAGCCAGTTCTGGCCCAATGGCCATATCCTGGTTGTGCGCGGTGGCGATAGTCAGTATGTGTACCTCGCTGACTCTTCTCCTGCCAATTTCTCGCGTATGCCCTATGCCATGTTTACTCCCATATGGAAGAACGATAGAGGCATGAGCGCTATCCTGACGCCACGCTGAGAGCGAACTGCGTGCCTGTCTGAAGAGGGCCAGGTGATCCTTCGCAAAGGTAGGGGCGCGGTTGACAGGCCCCTACCTTTTGTATTTCTCGCGTCCCTAACACCTTTTCTATTTATGCAGAGGGACATGGGAGGCTGCCTCCCATGTCCCTCTGCATGCTATCAAATGCTCTGGTGCCTAATACATCAACATTGGCGTGTAGACTACCACAAAGCTGTAGAGCCAGGTGGCGTCCGCCAGCGAGATGTTCACACAGCCGTGCGAGCCTTGCGAGGAGAAGGGATCACCGCTGGCGTCCTGATGCGGGTAGTTGGTGCCAGGACCGTAAGTGACGCGCCACCAGCTATCGTGGATGAAGTAGCCATCGCTGTGGTACTGCATGGCGTAGTGGATTGGCGTGTCAGGGTACCAGTACGGTGACGACTTTGGCACGCCTGCCTTGAAAACGGTGGGCGATTTCTTGCCTTCTACCCACCAGGCGCCTGGAAGGCTCGGCTTGTCAGGTCGGCCCGTGGTGACCAGGAAGGCTTTGACCAGCTTGCCATGATCGTAGACGCGCATGGCCTGCTCCGCCAGCGAGACGACCACTACCCGCTTGTCCATGTCGCCATAGTGTTGCAGGAGTTGCAGGTCCGTCTTGTGAGGCTGGTTGTACGGCGTCTTGTCTCCGAAGTTGTCGGTCATCGCCTGGAAGTTGGTCAGAGATTTGTACAGCTCATCGATACTCCACTGGTAATCGGCGATGGTCTGAGCGGTGCTTAACTCGCCCTGTACCCAGCCGCCAATGCCATCCGATCCGTACTCGTAGCCCAGCGGGTAGGTGGTGTTGTTGGAGGTGTCGTGATACGTGTGTTGCTTGCCCCAATCCGTGGCCTTCTGCTGAAGCTGCTGCTGGAGTCCCTGCGCCTCGGCTTTCGTCGCCGGGATCTTGATGCCATCAACGTGGGTATTGAGCGTTGTCAGGGCGCTCTGATAGGCGCTACTCGTCTGAGCGCTAGTCAGCGCCTGCTGATCGCCGGTGTACTGCTGCTGGTATGGGGTCGCATCGCTGCCGAACTGCTGCATCAGTGCGATCCATTGTTGGAACGCCTGGAGCTGCATCTCGCCCTGGCTTTTCAGCGTCGGACTGATGCTCGCTGTAGGCAAAGATGTAGGCGCGCCGCTCGCAGTCGTGCTTGCGCCAGGAGTGTTGGCGCTGCTACAGGCATTGAGAAGTATCGCGCAGAGTACAAATGCGCTCAGCAGGAATATATATGGGCGTTGTTTTTGTCTGGAAGATCTTCTCTTCAATAAACTCTGGTAGTTCATAAAACGAATCCTTTGCGCTGCACTGCTGTGTTATCCAGCTACTCGGTACAACAAAGATAGTAGCCTGTCTCATTCCATCTATGACTTTGAAAGGCTACGCGCTAGCTAACCTGGCTATGCCACACAAGATACTATAGCTGACGATTTCTTAGAGCGCAGTGACCTGTTGCACAGTTTCAGGACTAGCCATCTATGCGCGCCAGAATCTCTGCATGTAGCTCCTGGGTGCCTGCCGCTACCAGCGAGAAGACCTCGCGCAGGTTGGTGGCGTTGCGCAAGGGTAGCCCATGTCGCGCCGTCACGATGCCTCCGGCCTCCAGTACAATACTTAGCGAAGCCAGGAACGATTCGGCGGTGAGCACATTGCCGATGTCGATGTAGGCATCGTAAGCGCCACTGGCGACATACACAATATCCATAGCGGAACTGCCGCTACGGCGCACGCGACCCAGCGGAGGTTGCTGGATAATCAACTTGCGCAGCGTCTCGGAGTCGCGACCATCAAAGTTGACGCCCGCCATGCATTCATCGAAACGCGTGGCCCGGCTCACCTGGCAGCGGTGGCCATTGCGAAATGCTCCACCTCCCTGTTGTGCCTGGTAGACGGTCCCGCTGAAGAGTTCTCCTACCAGCGCCCACTGCACGTTCGCAGGTGTAATGGGTGCATCGATAGGTAGCACCGCCAGGGCCACCCCTGCCGTCATCACCCCGCGTGAGACGTTCGTTGAGCCATCGACAGGGTCGATCACAATGCGGTAGGTGGGCGCATCGCTGGTGCATAAAACCGGGCGCTCCTCTGTAATGATCTCAAAGCCGATGCCGCTTTCGGTCAGCTCCTTGATGATGATTTCCTCGGCTTCAT
>JALYVR010000118.1:3916-10385 GCA_030853145.1 Chloroflexota bacterium
GCATGGTTGTATGTTCGGGCGACTGCGCGTAGACCTGGCTCTCATTAAAGCGCTCGGAATGTATATACGCCCGGACATGCCGGAATAGTTGCTCTAGTAGTTCTAACAATATTTTACCTGCTAACATATATTTCATATAAATTATAGCATATGTCTTGGCGCCAGTGTTTCAGGGTACTATGGTGCTACCGTTTGTACTATAAATGGCCGTATGTCAACTTTTGCGAGCAGGCGCGCGCGCGTCAATTGCATGGCCTGCTCGCTCTGATCGCAGGCGATCCAGCGCCGGCCAAGATGCTCGGCCACCGCCGGGGTGACGCCGCTACCACAAAAGCAATCGAGCACGATATCCTGCTCCTCGCTGGAGGTCAGGATGATGCGTTTGAGGAGCGCCTCAGGCTTTTGTGTGGCGTAACCGTTGCGCTCAGGATCTTTCTGGTGCAGGTGACTGATGTTGCTCCATACATCGCTAGGCGTGAGCAACGTATCCTCGTCGTAGGTATAGACGCGCCCGGCTGAGCGAATAGTCCAGGCTGTGTGTCCACTTTCATCGATGTGCTTGCGCATATGGTTGCGGCGCTGCGCCCCGCGTCGCTCACCGATACGCTCACCGTGAAAGCAGTAGCGCGCGGATCTGGTGTAGAGCAGGATGCTATCATGTTTGCGCGCGAAACTTTTCCGGTTGCGGCCCCCGGATTGATAATGCCAGATGATCTCATTCTTGAACCCGGCTCCCTCGGCCTGGGGGGCCAGGCCGAAGATCTCGTCCAGGATGGCCCTGGCGTAATGAATGGTGCGCCAATCGAGGTGCAGGTAGAGACTGCCGTTCTTGGCGAGCAGGCGATGAAGCAGCAGCAGTGTTTCGTATAGCCACTGAAGATAACTATCCAGGTCGTTGTGCCAGCAGTCACTGTAGGCGAAGTGTGGGCCACTGGTAAATGTGTGGCCCGTCATGAAGGGCGGATCAATGTAGATCAGGTTGACATGGCCAGCAAACTCCGGCAGCAAGGCCGGGAGTACGGCCTGTTTATCCCCATAGACCAGGCGGTTGTGCCAACCGCCTGGTCTATGTTCCGATTCTTCAGGGACCCACTCGCTGGTATGCAGCACAGGTGCAAGTGGAGGCGCCT
Source organism: Chloroflexota bacterium (assembly GCA_030853145.1). Lineage (GTDB taxonomy): Bacteria > Chloroflexota > Ktedonobacteria > Ktedonobacterales > Ktedonobacteraceae > JALYTT01. The sequence continues at coordinate 5,047 of JALYVR010000118.1, forward strand.
GGTATGCATAGGGATTATGTTTGCCCTTCCAGATCAGCTCGGCCATAAGCGTGATGCCCTTTCTCTCCTCCAGGAGCGTACCTGTGGAACGAATGAGGAATACCGCGCATTTGTGTTGCCTGCATCATATGCAAGCGTACGTGTGTCGTCAAGTTCCTGCGCTCAGGATTTTTGATCGACCCGGTTCAAGAAAATGTGCCTATAGCGGTAGCTCTTTCGGTTTATTTCCATGACAGACACAGCGATTTCTGATACTATACAAGAAAATGCTTGTACAGGCGCTTCGCACGGCTCCTTCGGATATGGTGCCGGTGCGCGAGAAAAGGTAGCTGGTCACACACAAGGATTATAGATTATCATGGAAGGTTTCGAGAAACGGTCATCAGTGCCATCAACGCAACGACATACGCCGGGCGCAGCTTTCTCTGCAGGCCCGCAGGGGAAGCAGGGGAGATCAGGCGGTGCCAATCCCCTCAAAAAGTATGCCATGCTGGTTTTGGTCGTGGCGTTATTCGGCTATATAGGCTGGCAAGCGTTTCTATATATAGACGGAGGTCTATCCCATAGCGGTCTATCGGCCACCCCAGGGACGGGCAACTCGCGTGTTGATAGCACGTTGCCCTCAAAGGGCAACGAGAATAGTGCCGCGATCCGGCCGACCATCCACTATAAACGCCCCAACTTTGAAGCGGGGATCGTCTTTCCCCAGTGGCAACCAGATTCGTATGGCGCTTCCTGGCAGCAGCAGTTGCCCGCTATTCAAACGCAGAGCGGCGCGCGCTGGATAGAAATGACGCTCTTCCTGTCGCAGGCCACACCGACCTCCACGCAGGTAACAACCAATCACAGCGTTGCCACTGTGGAGTCGTTTGCCTCCGGCGTACGCGCGGCACACGCCCTGGGCTATCACGTCTTCGTCGTTCCATTGATGGGCGTCGATAGCCCGCCTGGCTCGTGGGCCGCGTCCGTCCACTTCTCGAACGAGCAGGACGAGGCAAAGTGGTTTGACAGCTACTGGCAGACATATCAACCATACGTGGTCGCGGCCCAGCAGGCCGGAGCGGACCAGATCGCCATCGCCACTGAAACCGTGTGGCTACAGCGCTCTGCCGCCCCGGCCCTGTGGAATACCCTGATTCAGCGTGTACGCAGCGTCTTCACAGGCATCCTGACCTACGATATGGACTGGACAACGCTCAATGATCCCCTGCCTGCCTGGATGAAGAACCCGCAGCTTGCGCTGATCGGCGTCTCAGAATACATTCCCCTGGCAAACACCTCGGTCCGTGTTGATCCGCCGCAAATCTTTCCCATGTGGAAGAGCGTCATAAAAACCGCCCTTGACAGGGCCTCGATAGAGCTAGGGAAGCCGCTGGTGGTCTCGGAGATTGGCTATCGCAATAGCGCTGATACCCTCTACCATTCATGGGATCCCGATCCGTTGGCTTCCCCGCCTGATCCACAGGAGCAGGCCGCAGCGTATGATGCGGCCCTGGCCAACGTCATTCCTGATGAGCATATCATGGGCACCTTCTTCTGGGGGTGGGACAACGTTGGCGGTTTTAAGCTCTCCGGTCAGCAGCTTACGCTAGGGGTGCTGCATAAGTGGTATACCTCGCCGCAGTCCTAGTATAAGCAGGCGTGCGGCCGGCGGTATCTATCACCTGGTAGAGATGCAAGAGCCATGAGGCTCCAGGTTGCGCGCTACGCCGAGTGGCTCTTGACACAGCTAAGACGCCAGCAATCTGTACTTGCTGGCGTCACGGGATTTCTAATACTTTTCTAATGGCTATCTTGCGTTGTTCTAATACATTTTGTGGCATAACGTATGACGGAATATGCTAGATCACAACGGAGGATTACGATGGCCATAGATACCCACAAAGAGACACTGGGCTTTCAGGCGGAAGTCACACAATTGCTGGATCTGATGATCCACTCATTGTACAGCAACAAAGAAATTTTTCTGCGCGAACTGATCTCAAATGCCTCGGATGCTATTGACCGGCTGCGTTTCGACGCGCTCTCACAGCCAGATCTCTATGAGCGGGATGCTGAATTCAAGATTCGTATCTCCTACGATAAAGAGGCCCGGACGATTACGGTGAGCGATAACGGCATTGGTATGGCACGCGATGAGGTGGTAGAGAATATTGGCACTATCGCCAAATCGGGTACGCGGGAGTTCTTCCAGTCGCTCACAGGTGACCAGCAGAAGGATGCCAGCCTGATCGGCCAGTTCGGGGTAGGTTTCTATTCGTCCTTTGTGGTGGCCGATAGGGTAACCTTGACGACGCGCAAGGCCGGACTGCCTGCCGCAGATGGTGTGCGCTGGGAGTCCAATGGACAGGGTGAGTACACGCTGGAGACCGTGGAGAAGCCGGAGCGGGGGACAGAGGTGACGCTGCACCTGCGCGAAGGCGAGGATGACCTGCTCAGCGGCTATCGCCTGCGCTCGATCATTCGCAAATACTCCGATCATATCTCGCTGCCTATCGTCATGAAGGTTGAGGAGGAAGGCCAGGAAGAGGAGGAGGTTGTCAACAAAGCCTCGGCGTTGTGGGCGCGCCCGAAGAGTGAGATCAGCGAGGAGGAGTACACGCAGTTTTACCGGGACATCGCGCACGACTTTAGCGATCCTCTGGCCTACGTCCACAGCCGCATGGAGGGTACGCAAGAGTACACCCTGTTGCTCTACATCCCCAGCCAGGCGCCGTTCGATATGTGGACCCGCGAGCATCATCATGGCGTCAAGCTGTATGTGCGCCGCGTCTTCATTATGGATGATGCCGAGAAGCTGATGCCGCGTTACCTGCGCTTCGTGCGTGGCGTCATCGACTCCAACGATCTTCCCTTGAATGTGTCGCGCGAGATCTTGCAGCACAACCGCCTGATCGATACCATCCGTTCGACCGCCACCAGGAAGGTCCTGGGCCTGCTCTCCGACCTGGTTGCTAACGAGCAGGAGAAGTATGCGACCTTCTGGAAGGAGTTCGGCGCTGTCCTCAAAGAAGGTATGATCGAGGACCACGCGAACCGCGAGACGATCGCTAAACTGCTGCGCTTTGCCACGACCACCTCTAGCGGCGAGACCCAGGATGTGACGCTGGAGACCTATGTCGCGCGCATGCAAGAGGGCCAGGAGAAGATCTACTATATAGTCGCTGATAGCTATGCCGCCGCCAAAGATAGCCCGCTGCTGGAGATCTTCAAGAAGAAGGGCATCGAGGTGTTGCTGCTCTCCGACCCCATTGATCATTTCCTGGGTCATGAGCTGACCGAGTTCCAGGGGAAGCAGTTCCAGTCTGTCTCCAAGGGCGAGGTAGACCTGAGCGGGCTGGAGGATGCGCAGGAGAAAGAGGAGCAGCAGAAGAGCGCCGACGAAGCCAGGGACCTGCTGGCCCGCCTCAAGACGGTCCTGGGCGAGAAGGTCAAAGATGTGCGTACCACCACCCGCCTGACATCCTCGCCCGCCTGCCTTGTCGTCGATGAATACGGCATCGACCCTAGCCTGAGGCGCATGTTGCAGGCGGCGAAACAGGCGGTGCCGGAGGACAGGCCGATCCTGGAGATCAATCCGCAGCATCCTATCATCGCGCGCATCAAAAATGAAATGGATGAGCAGCGCTTCGCCGATTGGGCCTGGGTGCTCTTCGAGCAATCCGTCCTCAGCGGCGGCGAACAGTTGGATAACCCCGTGAGCTTTGTGAATCGCCTCAATAGCCTGCTGGAGCAGCTTTAATCCTCGACCTGCGCACCCTGACGCGTGTAGGATATGGGCTACCCCTACGCGCGTCAGAGTGCGCGGGCCACACGCGTAACGCAAAGACGGCAAAGTTGCCGGCCCCTAAGCTCCGCCCCGTCCTTGAAGAATGACAGGGATCGTAAGAGCTATGAGTTTCACGTCTTCCCACAGGGTCTGTTGTTGCAGGTACGCGATATCCATTTCAACCATCTTTTGAAATGTCACTCGGCTGCGTCCATAGATCTGCCAGATGCCAGTGATACCTGGTTTTCCGCACAGCCGTAGCCGGTGGTACGCTTGGTATTGTTCGACCTCGTAAGGCAGGGACGGACGCGGCCCGACCAGGGACATCTCCCCACGCAAGACGTTGAAGAATTGAGGAAACTCATCGAGACTCGTTTTGCGGATAAACCGGCCGACCTTTGTAATCCGGGGATCATCGACGCGCTTGTATGAGAACCCTGTTGTATCGCCGTTTACTTTCTGGCCGCGCAAGTAATGCACGATCGTCTCTCGATGCAAGCTGTCGTCGCTGTTTACATACATCGAACGGAATTTGAGCATCTCAAATTCCAGGCCGTTTTGACCAACGCGCTTCTGGCGGAAGAGAACGGGCCCTTCCGAGTCCAGGCGGATGCATATTACAACAATGGCCATTATAAGACAGAGCGGTAGCAAAATGAGCAGGATCAGAGTAATGTCAAGCACACGCTTGACGGTTTGGTAACGCGGATCGATAGTGATCGCCTCGATAGTGGCTATTTGCGCTTGTAGTGACTTTACCAAAGTCCATCCCCTCCACGTATCTATCTTCAAAAGCAGACAAAACAGAAATCTTTTCATGGAACGTGTATATATGATAAGGCCTGTTGATGTGTAGATGGTAGTATTGACATGTTAAAATGGTAAAAAAATGCCTGAAGAGGTAGAGAAAAATCTATATATAGATAAAGTCATATGTGTACACTTCTGCACCAAAAATCAATTTATTAACCATTATTTAACCGCAATTGCATCGATCTACCACTTCGCATCTCTATACTCCATACAGAGGCCTATTTCCTATCATTGGAACAAACGAGCAAGGAGTGATAATGAGACATATAATACCCCTGGTAGATTTGAGGATGCAGTATCAAACCATGAAGCACGAGGTCATGGCAGCTATTGAGGGCGTGCTTGAAGATATGCAACTTTTTCTTGGACCGCAAGCCCAGGCTTTTGAGCGTGAGTTCGCGGCGTATTGCGAGTGCCAGCATGGGGTGGGGCTCTCGAATGGCACTGATGCCCTGATGTTAGCATTGCGCGCCTGCGATATTGGACCGGGTGACGAAGTCATTACGGTTGCCAACACCTTTATAGCCACAGTAGAGGCCATTGCGCTGGTAGGAGCCACGCCGGTTTTTGTCGATTGTGACCCGACCACGTATACGCTGGATTGCTGGCAGCTTGAGTCTGCGATCACTTCGCGCACGCGGGCTATTCTCCCGGTCCATCTTTATGGTCATCCGGTAGATATGCAGTCTGTGTTGGAGTGTGCGAAGGCGCATGGTCTGCGCGTGATTGAGGATGCCTCACAGGCGCATGGGGCCAC
>JALYVR010000771.1 GCA_030853145.1 Chloroflexota bacterium
GCATAAACTCAGGACCACGCGTACTCATGCTTGCAGTATAGCAAAAAAGAGCCGCTTTGCACAAGAAGCACAATACATCAGCTTTAATCGGCTTACGTTCACGCCTATGGGGCCATTACACCGCTGACCACGCAAAGATGATATGGTACAATACGAAAGGTTTACAACAGTAGTTGTTACGCACACAAGGAAAAGTTTCCCTATACAATCCTGCGGGAGGTATCTGATGGACGAGCGCAAATCATGGGTCACGGTTGCTCTCTGGTTCGGCACGATTGCTTTTGTGGGCTTATTGAAGCGGGTGCTGGATCGCCAGAAGGCAGGATAAGAGAGCCGGCCAAACGTCAATCAACCCTTGACACCTCTTACGTGCAAGCGCTATAGTAGAGGCACAAGTAAGATCCTGTCTTACCTCGTTAGGTGAGGCGGCTGTATAAACATAGGCCACTGATCAGAAACGTCGAGAGACGCCAACGGTCAGGCCAGATCTTGTCGGCATAAGGCGAGATCCAAAGTGGCTGGATAGCCTCATCGCTATCCTACGTTGTACAGTGCCAAAGCTCAACTAGAGGGGATGTGACATCTATGAAGCGGCAGCATATCACGCGTCACGCCCCCTCTTGACCAGGGGGCATTTCTGATTCTATCGGGCATGCCCCCGACTAGGAGGTATCCCTTTGAACAAGCTGCTTTTAACACGCCAGCGCAAGGTGCGCCGCGTCTGGATGCGCCAGGCGCTGCTCATACTCTCAGTCATTGGCCCTGGACTGATTACCGCGAACGTCGATAACGACGCCACCGGCATCGCGGGCTACTCGCTGGCAGGGGCAACATATGGCTACGGCCTGCTCTGGGCGATCGTGCTGGTCACGGTCAGCCTCGCCGTCGTCCAGGAGATGGTAGCGCGCATGGGCGTCGTGACCGGCAAGGGGCTGGCGGACCTCATTCGCGAGCGCTTTGGCGTGCGCATCACCTTCTGGAGCATGCTGCTCCTGCTGATCGCGAACACTGCCACCGCCGTCGCCGAATTCGCGGGTATCTCCGGGGCAATGTCCATCTTTGGCGTCAGCCCGTTCATCGCCGTCCCGCTGGCGGCGGTCGTTGTCTGGGTGCTTGTAGTGCGCGGAAGCTACAAGTATGTCGAGCGCATCTTGCTGCTGCTCTGCCTCATCTACCTAACCTATATCTTCAGCGGCTTCATCGTCCACCCCGATTGGGGCAAGGTCCTGCATCAAACTCTGGTGCCAGCACCTCAGTTTAACCAGGCTTACCTGCTCATGCTCGTCGGCGTCATCGGCACCACCATCGCGCCCTGGATGCAGTTCTACCAGCAGTCGGCCATCGCGGACAAGCAGATCTCGATTGCGCACCTGAACTACGAGCGCATCGACACCTACGTCGGCGCGTTCCTGACGGACTTTGTAGCCTTCTTCATCGTCGTCTGCACAGGAGCCACGCTGTTTATCCATCATATCCAGATTAAGGAGGCAAAGGACGCGGCGCTGGCGCTGGTCCCACTCGTTGGCGGCAACGGGCGCCTCGCGGAGATCCTCTTCGCCGTCGGCCTGCTCAATGCCTCGCTGATGGCCGCCAGCGTCCTGCCGCTCTCGACGGCCTACTCGATCGCGGAGGCCTTCGGCTGGGAGCGCGGCGTCGGGCGCACATTTAAAGAGGCCCCGCAGTTCCTGACGCTCTACACCTTCATCATTGTGATGGGCGCGGGCATCACGCTGTTCGTCCCGGCGGACCGGCTGATCTTTGTGCTCAACCTGCCCAACGTGGTCGGAGGCATGCTGCTGCCACTCGTCCTGGTGCTGATGATTATCCTCTGCAACGACCGGCGCCTGATGGGGCGCTATGTGAATGGCCGCATCTTTAATGTGATCGCCTGGGCCACCACCATCATTATGACCATTCTGACGGCGATGATCATGATTACGACTGTAGCCCCAGGGTTATTCGGCTCGTAGGCTGACTAAAGATCATTATCCGCGTGAGTACCCTTCAGGAGCAGATATGACAGGCTATCTTGTATTGGAAGGCGGCGCCGAATTCGGCGGGCGCATGGCAGAGCCGGACCGGCGCGCCATCGAACTGGCAGGCGGTTTCGATGCGCCGATCTGCATTATTCCCACGGCGGCGGCGCCCGACAACAATCACCAGCGCGCCGGGCGCAATGGTGTGCGCTGGTTCCAGGGTCTGGGCGCGCGCCAGGTCGAACTGCTGCCGCTCATCGACACAGCCTCCGCCAACGACCCGGACATTGCCGCTCGCATCGGCCAGTCACGTCTGATCTATATGCTCGGCGGCTTCACAGGCTACCTGGGTCAGACGCTGGCGAACAGCGCGAGCTGGCGCGCGATGCGTGACACCTACGAAGCTGGCGCGCTCATCGCCGGCAGCAGCGCGGGGGCCATGGTGATGTGCCAGTACTACCTTGACCCCAGCACACAACACGTCGTCGAAGGACTGGGCCTGCTCCCCAACACTTGTGTCTTACCTCATCACAACACCTTTGGCAAGAACTGGGCGCAACGGGTAACCACCTTGCTCCCCAACGCCGTTCTGCTTGGCATTGATGAGCAAACGGGCATGATCGACGATGGTGCCGGTGCGCGAAAAACTGCCTGGCGCGTCTACGGGCGCGGCGCCATTACGCTCTATCGCAAAGGTCAGCCCACCATCCATCCAGCAG